>JBJKPO010000293.1:0-8974 GCA_046706235.1 Bacillota bacterium
GGCCCATCCCAAAGCGATTCCAATCAAACCGCCGACCACGCTTAAAGTAACCGCTTCAATTAGAAATAAAGCCAAGATCTCTTCTTTTGGGGCCCCAATGGCTTTCCGGATACCGATCTCTTTAATCCGCTCCGTAACCGAAACCAGCATGATATTCATAATTCCGATACCGCCGACCAATAAAGAAACCGCGGCCACACCCGCCAGCAGCATCGTAAAGGTTTCGGTGGCCTGCTTCATTGAGTCCAATATCTCAGCCTGGTTCCGGATATTGTATTTGGTGTCGTCTCCCTTAAAATAAACATTCAACGCATTGGCAACTTGATCGTTGACCATATCCATGACTTGCGCGTTTCTTACTTGAATATAAATACCATTTAAATTCTTGTTGCCGTTGATCCTGGTTTGGACGGTGGAAATCGGCATTAATATCAGGTCGTCGTTGTTACCGAAACCACTTTGGCCCTTGGTTTGCAACTCTCCGATGATTTTGACCCTAACCGTTCCAATCTTTATTTCCTGCCCAACCGGATCGCTATCGGGAAAGAGTTGTTCGGCCGTATATGAACCAATCACCGCCACCCGGCGCCTGCCTCTGATATCGTCATCGGTAAAAAACGTTCCGGATCCTATCTGGTAATTTCGTACCGAGAGGTAATTGGTATTACAACCAATGATCGAAGACTGATAACTGTTCGGTCCGGCCGAAATCATGCCCCGGCCCCTGGCTTCCGGTGAAATCGCCTCGATATACGAAGAACTGTTTTGAATGGCCGGAAGAACGTCGTTGGTTAAATTAATACCGCTCGCGAAACTTCCGCCATGCATTTGGCCACGCCCCGGAACAACAATTAACAGGTTGGATCCCATGGCGGTAATACTTGAGGTAATCTGTTCCTGGGCGCCCTGGCCCAGGGCAACCATTACAATTACCGCCGCCACTCCGATGATTACTCCCAGCATTGTCAAAGTTGATCGAACTATATTACTTTGGATATTTTTGATAGCCATGGTGAAGTTTTCGGAGATTTTCATGATGCCACCCCGCTTTGTATGACATTTTGAGTGATTTCTTGATCAACCACAATTTTACCGTCTAAAAATCGAACGATTCGTTTAGTGTAAGCGGCAATATCATTTTCATGGGTAACCAACACTACCGTAATCCCACTACGGTTAAGCTGCTGGAAAATACCCATGATCTCCACGCTGGAATGGGAGTCCAGGTTCCCGGTGGGTTCGTCGGCTAAAATCAGTCTCGGATTGTTCACCAGGGCCCGGGCAATTGCCACCCGTTGCTGCTGGCCCCCGGAGAGTTCTTTGGGCTTATGGCTCATCCGGTTTCCCAACCCCATGCGATCCAGGGTTCGTTTGGCGATATCAAAACGTTCCTTGGAACCGGCTCCGGCATATATTAACGGCAACTCCACATTTTGCAGGGCATTAAGCTTTGGAAGCAAATTAAACGATTGAAACACGAAACCGATCTCCCGGTTACGCAACCTGGCTTGTTCCCGTTCGGAGGTACGGGAAACTTCCCGGCCAAAAATCTTATAAGAACCGCTGGTTGGCAGATCCAGGCAACCGATAATATTCATCATGGTTGATTTCCCGGAACCGGAAGGGCCCATTATCGCAACCATTTCTCCTTCTTTAATTGTCAAGGAAACACCATCCAATGCCCGTACCTCATTGTCTCCCATATGGTAAGTTTTAACCAGATCCCATATTTCCAACATGCTGATTACCTCCTAAACCCGAAACCCATTCGATTAGGTCTTTGGTTCGTTTTTGTCTTCGGCAGTTCAATACCAACCATATCTCCATCTTTTAAACCGGATACGATTTCGATATTAACCCCCGATTGGACCCCTGTTTCTACTCTCACATATTCGATGGAATCTTTACCTTTCACGGCAACCATCGATTTTCCCCTTCTATGGACCACGGCGTTAGCCGGAATCGCTAGAACACTCGGATGTTCCGCAACAGTAATAGTAATATCGACCGACATTCCCGGTTGTAAAACTTGGTTACCGCCTATTACTCTCACATGCACCGGAAAATTGACAACCCCCGACTCGGTCTTTCCAATGGTTCCTACTTCGGTTACGACTCCTTGGAGAGCGGGTTGGTCCGGATTATTACTGGTAATTGTAACCGATTGACCGGGCTTTACTATTCCGATCTCGCTTTCATCCACTTGCGCCTCAATCTCCAAGGCATTATTGGCGGCAATGGCTATTAGAACATCTTGAGTTGTGATACTGGCGCCGGATACCACGCTAATCCAGGCCACTACCCCGTCAAATGGCGCTCTAATCAGTAACTGCCGGTGATTATCGGCAATATAATTCGCTCCATCCGGCCGTTGCAAAATATTATCCAGTTTTAACTGAGCGGCTTTCAACTGCTGTTCATTGATTTCCACTTGATCCCGGGCGTCGTTAACCTGGGAGACCGTCGCTCCTTGAACGGCTAAAAGCTCCTTCATATCATTCAAATTTTTCTTTGCCGAATTCAAATTAATTTGAGCTTGCTTAACATTAAAAAGAGCATCCGTATACGATTCGGCCATTTGCGGCGAATCCAACAGTATTAATAACTGGCCTTTTTTTACGATGTCGCCGGCTTTGCACAGGATTTGTTTAACCGTGGCATTAAACACCGGGTAAATATCGGAGTTTTTCGATAACAGGACATTACCGGTCGCATCAACTTTTACGCTTAAATCCATTCGTTGCGCTTGGGTAAAATCATAAAGCGTCTCCGTGTTGTTGGACTTTACATCCCGGTTTGGCCTGAAAATCAGCCAACCAATCACTAAAATCACTATGACCCCTAAAACTCCAAGCCAAAATTTTTTCATGATTGCTCAACCTCCATTTATCATATAATACCACATTTCCTGTTTATCTTGACCCTTGTTATTTTTCATGATTTAAATCAAGCGGATATAAATTTCCGGTTGCCGTTTGCAGTTTTTGATATGCCAAAAACTCATCATATTCAGCACTTTTGGCTTGAGTTGCGCCTGTAATAATTCACTGGCGGCGGTATCCACGTCCAATTGGGAAACGGTACCTTGTTTCAATTGCAATTGCTTGATTTCCAATTGCTTTTGATAATATGCAAGAGCTTGCCGGGCAATGGTATTTTTTTTAACCGCCAGACTATAATCAGCGCCGGCCTGATCTACCTCCCATTCGATTCCTTGCTGGGTTTGAGCGCTGCTGTTAAGAGCATTATCAAGTAATAACTTGGATTGTTGAACTTGGTTTTGTGGTATACCAAAACTTAGGTTCCAGACGAGTTTTAAGGTAAGTTCGTTTAAATCGGGAAGGCCGGCCCGGTAATTATTATTGTTGGCTTCGATAAAACTTTTATCGCCAAGGGTTTTTTGAGTATTACCGGTTATATTTCCACTTAAAAAACTGTAACTCAGATTGAGACTTTCGGTTCCATCACTGTTACGATAGGTATATCCGAAATTCAAATCGGGTAGGACCTGATTTTGTGATTGCGCCAGTTGCTGCTTCGCTTTCAAGACGGCAATTTCCGCTTGTTTCATTTCCAACCTTTTTTGAATCGCATCCGTTTTCAATTGTTGGGTATCGGCGATTTGAACAGTCAAATCGAGGCCCGGTTCAACCAGTTTTAACCCGGTTACATCCTTCAAACCGATTTGATTTCCCAGTTGCCGTAAGGCTAAATCATAATCCGAACGGTTTTTCTCCAGCGTATAAACGGCATTGGCATAATCGTTCTCAATTTTCAGTTCGGCCGGTTTGGTAATCTGATTCAATTTTAATTGTTGCCGGGCAATCTCCAGGGATGTCTTACTGTTTTTGACAGCGCCTTCCTGGTAAGCAACCGCTTGTTCCGCTTTTAGAGCGCTCAAATAAAGCGATGTGGCGTTGTAAACCACGTTTGCCCGGGAAATTTCCAACTGAGCTTCGGTGTCAACCTGATCCCAAATTGCTGTTTCAATCGGGGTGGGTACTTTTTTACCATATAAATTGAGTTTACTGGGAATTGTATCAGTGATGGATATGGTTAGCATATTAGGAAATTGAGTAAAATAAGGTTTGCCGGTATGAGCGTCAATTGGATTTTCAAGTATGTCGCCATACGAATCGGATACGGTCGCTTGCGGCCAAGTTTTCCGGACCTCCTGCTTAACCGCCAGCTTTGCCTTTTCCACATTATTAAGGGCCATTATTACCTGGGAATCGTTTTTCAAAGCCATTTCCAGGGCTTGATCCAGCGTAATCACTTGTTCTTCCTGGGCCAGGATATTAAAGGAACTGATTATAATCAACATAATTCCAAAACTAATAATCTTTAAGGGCAGCCTAATCTTAATCATCTAAATTTCCCCCTTTTACAGGACCTCGATGGTTTTGGACGGGGAACTCCATAATAAATGTGGTTCCCTTTCCAATCACACTTTCTACGTTGATGTTTCCGCCATGGAGTTCAATCAGGCCCTTAACGATTGAAAGGCCTAAACCGCTATCTCCACTGTTTCGCTTGACTTCACCAATGATAAGTTCCCCGTTTACTTTATAAAACCGCTCAAAAATACGATGCAAGTACTCGGTGGGAATACCTCCGCCGTCATCACGAAACTTAATGCGGGTATTTTCCGAGCCTTTGCCAAATTCAATCCAGATTCCGGTCAAACCGGACGAATGTTTTAAAGCATTATCGAGTAAGTTTTGCATGATTTGTTCCAAACGGCGGTAATCGGCGTATATTAATAGCCCCGGCCCGGCTTGCCATTCGATGTTCACTCCTTTTTGTTTTAATTGTAAAGCGTTACGGTTGATAAATGACTGCATAAACTCCCGGCAATCGATCCGGTCGCGCTCCAAGTTTATCGTTCCGGCATCCATCCGGGCTAATTCCAAAAGATCTTTGACCAAAAAGGAAAGCCGTTCCGTCTCATCCCAGGCAATTCCTAAATATTGACGCTGTTCGGCGTCAGTCAGCTTTAATTCCTCCATTCCCATCGTCTCCAAATAACCCTTGAGCGAGGTTAGCGGAGTGGATAACTCGTGGGAAATATCGGCGATAAATTGCCGGCGTTGTAAATCCATTTCTTTTAACTCCCGGGTGGACTTTTCGATGGAGGCCGCCATTTTATTAAACGCCCGTCCGATTTGACTATATTCGTCATTTCCGTTTAGATCGACTCGAACGCTGTAATCCCTTTGGGATACTTTTTCCACCGCTTCCACCAAAATTGATGATTTCCGGTAAATTTTCCGGAAGATAAAAAAACCGACAATTAATGATGTAAATAAGGTAACCACCATAAAAATGAACAATATGTTCCAGGTGGCGTTCAACGCTTTAAACCGGTTCGGATACAATATCAAATAACCGTTGGCGCCTTTATAATCGAAAGAAACCGCTCCTAATAGTTCCCGGAGCGGAGCGCCGGGGGTTTTCAATATATAGGCGCGGCCTTGTTTCCTTTGGACATGATTCCGGGGAACAAACTCAAGCTTAATCCGGGTATAACGGGCATTATGCCTGGCGATAAAATCGTTTAATGTAAAATGAGGATCCAGTTTGGCTTCCCGTAGGATTTCCGCTCTAATATGCATTACCATATCGCGCCTTTCCCGGAAATACAATGGTATAAACCGATGCGCAATACTGAATTGCAATACCAATGTTTGCACGATAAAGAAAGTCGCCAGTAACAGGAAAAATCCTGATACCAGCCTGATATAGGAGTGCATTTTAGGTGTTTTCATTAAACTTATACCCTACTCCCCAGATAGTCAGGATTTTTTGGGGTTCAGCCGGGTTTCCCTCAACCTTTTTACGTACCTGGCTGATAAGGCGGTCGATACTCCGGTCGTAAACATAGCTGTTTTCACCCCAAATTCGTTCCAGTAATTGATCTCGCGTAAAGACCAAACCCTTATTTTTCATTAAGAAGTATAATAGCTCAAACTCAAGGGCGGTTAAAAAAATTCGTTTGCTACTTAAGGTTGCTTCCATTTTTACCGGATTTAGCGTTAAATTGCCGGCGGTAAGCACCGGTTCGTCCCCGTCCATTCCCGAATTTCCTGCCGGATTTAGTAAATGGGGCCTGCGTAACAGGGCCTTTACCCTGGCAAGCAGTTCCCGGATGGAAAATGGTTTAATCATATAATCGTCGGCGCCCATTTCCAGGCCCAGGACCTTGTCGATTTCCTCCTGTTTCGCGGTTAACATCAAGATATAGGCATCCGATTTCTCGCGAATTACTTTGCATACTTCCAATCCGTCAAGCCGTGGCAACATTAAATCCAGAATTACCAATTCCGGTTTCCGTTGGTAAAATTCCTCGAGGGCCGCGACTCCGTCCAACGCTTGAAAACACTGATACCCTTCCCGCTCTAAATGGGTTTTTAACAGGTTCGAAATATTAATCTCATCTTCAACGATTAAAATTTTCAACATTTTATTCACTCTTAACGAAGTTTTCCCGAAAAAGTTTGCATGTTTTTCCTCAAATTATCAAAGGTTCCTTTCTCTTTGTGCCGATAGCATAAATTTACAAATAAAATTTGCTTTATTTATGAGGATTTTGTTACAATTCAGTTAACAAACGGCTTTTTTTATCTATACAAGCTGCAATAAATAACTTGAATTTCTTTTATTTCTCCTTCGTGTTCTTTGTGGTGAATTTATTTTTGACGATTCATAATACTTATTTCCATTTATATATAACCGCTGAATGTAATTATCTATTTTATGTTTTATGTTTATTACATGTAAATCATTTCATATTAACCTTTTTTTTGATCCTGCCGAAAAATTGAATTAAAGCACCTACTTTTATTTAAATCAGGAGATCCGGCAACCATGCGTAAATTATTACTTATTCCACTGCTTGTTTCCCTAAATTTAATTCCCATAATGAGTCACGCTAAAGGCCAAACCCTTTCCAGACCATGGGTCAACTGCCGTTCGGCCGTATTGATCGAAGTATCGACCGGAAAGGTCCTTTTTGCTAAAAATCCCAACCAAATTATGGCCCCCGCCAGCACTACCAAAATCATGACCGGTATATTGAGTATTGAAAAAGGCGACTTAACCAAAAAAGTGCGGGTTAGCGCTTTAGCTGCCTCGAAAAGCGGTTCATCCATGAATCTGCGCAAAAACGAACAATTAACTTTGAAAGATCTTCTATACGGCCTTCTATTATCCTCCGGTAATGACGCCGCTACCGCGATTGCCGAGTGTATTGCCGGCACCGAATCGAAATTCGCCCGAATGATGACCGAAAAAGCCCGCCAATTAGGCTTAGAACATACTCAATTCCAAAATGCCAGCGGTTTGCCCGCTCTTAACCACTATACCACCGCTTACGATCTGGCCCGGATTGCCCGGTATGCGATTCAAAACCCGGTATTCGCCGCAATCGTTAAAACCAAGGAAGCGGTTGTTCCCGGTCCCACGCCCGGCAAAACCGCTAAACTGGTAAACCATAATAAATTATTATGGGATTATCCCTTTTCGACCGGCATTAAAACCGGTTATACCCGTAAAGCCGGACGGTGCCTGGTGGCCTCCGCCGAAAAACAAGATGTAAGTTTAATCGCGGTGGTACTGAAATCAGGTTCCATGTATAATGATAGCCGGAAGCTATTTGAATACGGTTTTAAGTATTTAAATGTGACGGACCCAACTCCCGTTCCCGTAAAAGCCGAATCAAAACCGGACACCCTAACCTCACCCGTTTCCAATACCGCCGATCCATCCGTATCCGGGGCGGCTGACTTGGAACCCGCGCCATCTCCCGGGTCACTATCCGAATGAGGTTTTGAACCATAAATTTTAATAAAAAGTAACAAAAATAAAAGGCCTATTAAAAGGCCCTGAAGGAATTATCTGGTTTTAATCCCAGTGTCAATTACCCAATCCACCTTACTGGCTTTTTTCGACAAATACTTTGTAACCCTTGCCGGTAAGGTCGGTTTTTACCCGATCGGCATTGGCTTGGGCGGCAAAAGCGCCTACTTGTACCGCAAACGGGGGATTATTCCCTACATAAACCGGGTAACCCAATGACTGCAGTTGAGTTGATGCCGCCACTGCCTGTTCCCGGCTGGAATATGGCCCGACTCGTACTTTAAATTTAACTGTCGGTTGATTATTTTCCGGGAGAACGGCGCTGTTTTCGTTGGATAATTGATTTTTAGCGGTTTTGGTGGAATTTTCATCTTCGCCAAGCGCCGGTTGTTTTTCGGATGGAAGATCAATAGTCTGTAAATTGCTGTTTTCGGTGCCGACCGGGGTCCCGGGCTGATCCTTTACCCAGCCGTCAAATAGCAATCCGAATACTACTCCAAGCGAAATCGCTAAAAATGAGAAAAAGATTAGACCGACAGTTTTCGATAAAAGATTGGTTATTGTCTTGGTACCTTTTGGTTTATTTTCCATATCTCGCACCTCCTTAGATTTATACCTTATCAGTAACGCATGCGCCCGGTCGATCATCGGACTTTTCTTCAATAGATTTTTAGCCCTATCAAATTATACCCCCTTATTACCTAACCCGTCCATTTCGCGTGCTTTAAGCGTGAGCTTTTTTAAAAAAGAAATCTTTCGATGATCGACAGAATCCTTGTTGGTTCCGGCTTTGTCCGGGTTATGGATAACTTTTAATGTCTATTAAAGAATACTCCGGATTGGTGAAATTATTCCTGTAAATTAAAAAAAGCTGTCTTAAAAGATTGTATTTGAAATGCTTTTATAGACAGCTGCTATATTTCTTTACTGAAAATCTGTGTAATGTTATCATTATTATTTTATTCAATATGATCCTTCTCCCGGATCTCCACCCGGCGGATTTTACCGCTGATCGTTTTGGGAAGCTCGGTAACGAATTCGATAATCCGCGGGTATTTATACGGCGCGGTCACTTTTTTGACATGTTCCTGCAACTCAATCTTCAAATCCTCATCGG
>JBJKPO010000294.1:0-3997 GCA_046706235.1 Bacillota bacterium
TTATTGTTTTTAGTTTGGGTATTGGTGTTATCGTTAGTTGGAGGAGTATCGCCCGGCGCATTATCGGGGTTAAAACGGGAGTTCGATTGGAAGAATATGCGGTTGGCGGATTACTCCCGGATGAGGTGACTCGTGTTGTAAGGAATATGGCCTTACGAATTAACCGTAATCCCCAAAATGCAGGTTATTTCCCGGAAACCGGCGAAATTATTCCCGCGAAACCGGGAAGAAGTGTCGATATTGCATCTACTGTCACTAAAGTATGTTCGGCCCAGTCCGGCGCTAATTTAAGAGTATCCGTAAATAGTATTCCGCCGGAGATTTCCGAAGAATACTTTAAACCGGTTTATTCCGGCAAGCAGGAACACCCCAGGGTCGCTTTGGCAATTAATGTGGCGTGGGGAGAGGAATATATGCCGGAAATGCTTAAGATTTTGAGGGAAGACAAGGTCAAGGTCACCTTCTTTTTAGTGGGGACCTGGGTTAAAGCTTTTCCTGAATTGGTCCGAAGAATGGCGTCGGCCGGACATGAGTTGGCCAATCATGGATTATACCATGGCCATCCATCTCAAATGAGCCATACGGAATTAAAACGGCTTATTTTGGAAAACACGGTTTTAATCCAATCAGTCATCGGGAAAAAACCGGCCTTCTTATTCGCCCCTCCTTACGGGGAATTAACCGATTTGATTGTCAATACGGCGGGGGAACAAGGTTATCGGACCATTTTGTGGTCGGTTGACTCGGTGGACTGGAAAAAACCGGCGCCGGAAATTCTAATGCAGCGAGTCCTTTCAAGAGTTGAACCCGGCGCAATCGTTCTGCTTCATCCTACCGATGTGACCAAGGCTGTTTTACGCGAGTTGATCCACGAGTTACGGAGAAAAGGATTGGAACCGGGAACAGTATCCGGGGTGTTGTGATAATCTGAATACTGACTACTTAAGCAAAAGGCAGCTATTTAGCTGCCTTTTGCTTAGCCTCCTATTTGCTGCTTAATGGTACTCCAGATCTTCGGATCTTCATATCCCAAACGCCAGACTGCAATCCCCCGTAACCCGTACTTTTGTATCAACTGAAGTTTACTGGCGGTGCTGTATCGATCTTCATACCACACTTGATGGGAAATTCCCCAACTTTTATAGGTAAAGTAAGGTACCTGATACTTAGAACTCCATTTCGGAGTAATCTTATGGCTTTGGATTATTTTCTGGATCGCGTTATAGTTCAATGCTTTAGCCGACCCCCAACCCCAATCATAACCATAAGCGGCAATGCCGATTATAATCTTGGAGGAGGGGAAATAATTTAAAGTATATTTAATAACCCGCTCCACCCATGGATATGAAGCAACCGGACCGGGAGACCCCCCTGCATAATGTTCATCATAAGTCATAATCATAACCTGATCTAAATATGGCGCTAACCTCTGGTAATCAAAGGCCCCTGAATGCACGGAACTGGTATCGTCGTAAGTTTTTGCCGGAATTGAGGCCGTAACCAGCAGATTTTTTGGCCGTAATACCGCTGCTAACTCCTTGAAAAACGTGGTCAAGTATGTTCGATCACGGGTCGGCACGTTTTCAAAGTCGATATTTACCCCTTGATAGCCATTCTCCAAAATAACCCGGGTAATTCCGCTGATCGCCTTGGAACGGGAACCGGGGCTGGATAGCATGTAGTGGATTGTATTGTTATCGAAATTATTCCCCCGGATGTTATTTACCAGCGCCAAGGTATTGGCGCCTCCCGAACGGGCTAATGACACCGGTTTCCAATTATGGTTGCCGGATATCGTCCCATACCTGTCAACTTTAAAGAAAAACGGGATCAACGTATTAATCGTACCCAAATTGGCAGTGAGCGATTGATACCCCACCGGGTCGTCGCGATAGTTTTCAACATAATAACCGGCGATGATTTTACCGTTGTTTTTGCCGGAAATATAATTGCGAATCGAAATCATCCAGGAAGGGACCCAGCCTTGTTTGCCGGTCTCTTCCCGCACCAGATAATATCCGTTTTTTTCATTAAGAATTAATAAATTGGAGTTCGCTTTAATTATTTCGATGGCTTCACTCCCATTTACGGGTTCTTTGCGAAGAGTAGCCTGTGTGCCGGTTAGTCTTCCCGAAAATGGAAAAATATTTTTTAATTGCTGATAGTTAGTTTGGTTGTTATCAAAGTTTGTTGAAGCGGATAGATGGCCTTGGTTTGAGTTACCGCCAAATAATCCTGATGCAACGTAGAAAATTAACGCCAGGAGAGTAGTGATTAAACTGCCTTGCATCGGGCAACCCCTTTCCAGTATCCAATTCTAGCCGCGGCATCTTTTAATGGCATTTAAATAAACGCTTAGCCATGTTTTTTGCAGCACTTTTAATTTGATTCGATAACTTGAGGTGGTAACCTTCAAGTATATTACTCCAGGCAAGTTCAAATAAGGTAATACTGTAAATCCCGGCCACTTTCGCCAATTTATTTTAAAGTGATATTTTCACCGGTGGAGCAAGGTTCAAATGAAATCGGTAATTCCGGTCAATATTAAAGGAAAAATAACAAAAAAAAAGGATTTTCACTTAATTACAGCGAAATAATTCGGCAAAGTCTAATTTTTTTAAAATAACGACTGAGTAAAGGGAGAACATGTATCAACAAACAACACTTTCAAACGGATTGCGGATTATTTGTGAAACCATTCCGCATGTTCACTCGGTATCGCTTGGAGTATGGGTAGGTTCCGGTTCCCGTTATGAAAACCCCCATTATAACGGGATCTCCCACTTTATTGAACATATGTTTTTTAAAGGGACCGAACGCAGGACTGCCAAGCAGATCGCGGAAACCATCGATGCGGTCGGCGGCCAGTTAAATGCTTTTACAACCAAGGAGTATACCTGCTTCTATGCTAAAGTATTGGATCAGCATTATAAACTAGGGGTCGATCTCTTATCCGACATGATTACCAAATCTCAATTCAAGTCCGGAGAAATTGAAAAGGAGAAATCGGTAATTCTGGAAGAGATTAAATCTTATGAAGATTCCCCCGACGATGTAATCCATGATGTATTAGCCGATGCAACTTTAAAAGGACATCCTTTGGGATGGACAATTTTAGGGACCCCGGAAACCGTGGGACGAATCGACCGGGATATTATCAAGAAATATCTTCAACAGCATTATACACCCGATAATATTGTTTTTGCAGTAGCGGGAAATGTGCAATTCGACCAAATTGTAGCAGAAATTGAACAACGATTTTCATCATTACGCGGGCATAAAAAACAGGAAATGCCGGGGGTACCGGATTTTGAACCGAAAGTAATCATTAAACGGAAAGAGATCGAGCAGGTGCATCTCTGTCTAGGCACCAGAGGGATTGGGCGTAAAAATCCCGATAAATATATTGTATTTGTTTTAGACAGCATTCTCGGGGGGAGTGTCAGCTCGCGTCTTTTTCAAAAATTGCGGGAGGACCGGGGGCTGGTTTATGTTACCGGCTCTAATCATGCTTCTTATCGGGATACCGGGATTTTTTCCGTTTATGCCGGGACCAGTCCGCGTAATTTTGATGAAGTTATCCGTATTATCAAGGAAGAAATCAACCGGTTCACCCAGGAACCGGTCAGTGAACAAGAGCTAACCCGGGCGAAAGACCAATTGCGGGGCAATCTGTTATTAAGTTTGGAAAGTACTTGTAACCGGATGAGCCGAATTGCCAAAACCGAATTGTTTAATGACCAATTACTTACTCCGGAAGAAAGTGTCGCCAAAATCGATACAGTTACCAGGGAAGCTATTTTACGGGTGGCCAGACAGTTTTTCGGGGAACAAAAAATGATACTGGCGGCAATTGGGCCTTTCCCTCCGAATACGGATATAGTGAGGAAAAATTATATTGAATACTGAATATACCGTTAAAGTTAAAATAAAATCCCCGTTAATCAATATTAAAATACCGATGCCTGCTTACGCCACCAACGGTTCGGCGGCGATG
>JBJKPO010000295.1:0-5965 GCA_046706235.1 Bacillota bacterium
ACTCCCAGAGGGGCAATCAAGGTTACTTGTTTCATTCTCAATTACTCTCCCAAAAACAATCCGATACTGAAAAATATTGCAAACAAAGAACCTTTAATCACTTTGTTTAACCAGCGTTTGTTTACAAGATATCATATCTTAACCAAATTGTCACTTCTTTGTAATAGTTTTTTTAAAGAAAAAACCGGATTCCAAGCGAACGTGCTTTTATTTCGGTTAAAAATATTAGTTTTAAATGGGAGGTTTTTTGATTTAAATAATGAATTATAATTTATCTTGATAGTCACGGTGGTAAATTTTAAATTAAGCTCTATTTACTTAAAGTTTTATATGTTGGATAAACTAGTCAAAAAACTGGTAAAGGAGTGAATTATGGTGAAAATCCGCTGTTTAATAAGTGTTTTCGGTATTATTTTATTGATATCTCCCCTAACCGGCGTTTCCGCCAAAATAAACTTATTAGACCTGCTGAAAGGTTCTACCCAAAAAAGTCCTGAAAAGATAGCTTCCGGTTTAAAAGAGGCCTTACAGGTCGGCACTCAAAATGCGGTTAAGATTACCGGAAGCATTGATGGTTATTTCAAAAACAAAGACATAAAGATCCCGCTTCCCGAACAATTTAACGATGCTAAAAAAATACTGAATAATTTTGGCCAGGGAGCTAAGGTGAATGAATTCGTTTTAACCATGAACCGGGCGGCCGAGAAGGCGGCGCCATTTGCCAAGGATATATTCTGGGGAGCTATTAAGGAAATGACCTTCGAAGATGCCGTAAAGATCTTTAATGGAAATGATACCGCGGCTACTGAGTACTTTAAAAACAAAACTTATAATAAATTAAAAGTATTATTCCTGCCGTCGGTAACCAAGACAATGAATGAAGTCGGGGTGACCCGCTGTTACAAGGAATTGGTTGAAAAGATAAAGACCATTCCGTTGATTAAGGTTGAGACGGTTGATATTGACCAGTATGTAGTAACTAAAGCGCTGGACGGCTTGTTTTATATGTTGGGGGAAGAAGAGAAAAAGATACGTAAAGATCCGGCCGCCCGGATAACGGAACTACTTAGAGAAGTTTTCGGAGGTTGATAGTTGCGGTATAAAGTTATTATTATCTTACTATATATAACCCGTATTATATTTACATCGTAATGCATATAATTATCCTCTATCTTTTAGAGGATAATTTTTATTGAAGTCATGCTTTAATATATCATTTTTGATCAAAAAATATACATTAGTATAAATTCTACTAGGTTTCCCCGGAATAAATATGATATAATTTCATTAAATGAAATTATATGCCGTATAGCAAAATAAAGGAGATAACGATTATGACGCCAACTACTCAAAACTTGATTATTCCGCCGGGATACCAATCGGTATTATCGATTCTGGAGACGGAAATCGCCATTAAAAGAATCAAGGATTTCTTTGAGACCACGCTGGCCAGGGAACTAAACCTAACCCGGGTCTCGGCGCCATTATTTGTCAGGCCTGAAACGGGTTTAAACGATAACTTAAACGGGGTGGAACGGCCAGTGGCTTTTGGAGTGAAGGCGATTGATGAAAATATTTGCGAGATCGTTCAATCGCTTGCCAAGTGGAAACGCCTGGCTTTAAAACGGTATGGTTTTAAAAGCGGCGAGGGGCTTTATACGGATATGAACGCCATTCGCCGGGACGAGGAACTTGGTAATCTCCATTCGATTTATGTGGATCAATGGGATTGGGAGAAAATCATCACCAGGGAAGAGCGGAGTATCGCGGTTTTAAAGGAAATAGTCCGGCATATTTACCGGGTATTCAAGCAAACAGAAGATTTTGTGCACAGTATCCATCCCCAATTTGAAAAAATTTTACCGGAGGAGATCGAGTTTATAACCACTCAGGAGTTAGAGGATCTCTATCCGCAATCACCGCCCAAGGAACGTGAAAATAAGGTTTCCGAATCAAAACGGGCCTTATTCATCATGCAAATCGGCGGTCAATTGAAGTCGGGAATCAAACATGACGGAAGGGCGCCTGATTATGACGATTGGTCTTTAAATGGAGACATTGTGTTTTGGTATCCCGTATTACGAAGAGCATTTGAGGTCTCCTCAATGGGAATCCGGGTTGATGAGACCGCCTTATTAAAGCAATTAAAGCTATCGGATTGCGAGGAACGAAAAAATCTGCCGTTTCACCGCGATCTGCTTGACGGGAAACTACCGTATTCCATTGGAGGCGGGCTTGGCCAGTCCCGGATTTGTATGTTCTTTTTACGGAAAGCTCACGTCGGAGAGGTACAGGCTTCGGTTTGGCCGGAAGAAATGATCCGGGAGTGTGAAAAAGCAAGGATAAATCTGTTATAATATAGATATATTAATTATCACGCTATTTTAAAGGAGCGGACCAATTTGGAGAAGGTTACTGTTAAGCAGGTTTTTCGAGAGACGGATTTATTTCTAAACAAGGAAATTCAAGTCAACGGCTGGGTCCGCACCATTCGGGACTCAAAGACTTTTGGGTTTATTGAAATCAATGACGGTTCTTTTTTTAAAAACCTCCAGGTAGTATTTGACAATTCATTATCAAATTTTAATGAGATTATTAAATATACCATCAGTTCCGCGATTATTGTCGAGGGGGATCTGGTGGAAAGTCCGGGAGCCAAGCAGCCGTTTGAACTGAAAGCGCGCCGGATCGAACTGGAAGGTCTGGCGGCGCCTGAGTTTCCTTTGCAGAAAAAAAGGCATACCTTTGAATTTCTCAGGACCATTGCCCATTTACGGCCGCGATCCAATACGTTTGCGGCTGTTTTCCGGGTAAGGTCGCTGGTGTCTTATGCAATTCACCGTTTTTTTCAGGATCGTGGATTTATCTATGTTCATACTCCGATTATTACCGGAAGTGATTGTGAAGGCGCCGGCGAAATGTTTCGGGTTACTACCCTTGACTTGAATAATCCACCTAAAGACGATCAAGGCCAAGTGGATTTTAACTCCGATTTTTTCGGACGGGCCACTAACTTGACTGTCAGCGGACAATTAGCGGTGGAAGCTTACTGTATGGCCTTTCGGAACGTCTATACCTTCGGGCCGACCTTCCGGGCGGAAAATTCAAATACTCCCAGGCATGCGGCCGAATTTTGGATGATTGAGCCGGAAATGGCTTTTGCCGGTTTAGCGGAGGATATGAATCTGGCGGAAGAGATGATTAAATATATCATTGATGACTGCCTGGCAAACACCCCCGAGGAAATGGAGTTTTTTAACAGTTTTATCGACACCGGATTGTTTGACAGGCTGATTAACGTAGTAAACTCCGACTTCGCCCATATTACGTATACCGAGGCCATTGAGATACTCAAGAAAGCGAATACCGGTTTTGATTATCCGATTGACTGGGGGAAAGATCTACAAACCGAGCATGAGCGGTTTTTAACCGAGAAGATTTTTAAAAAACCGGTTTTTGTAACCGATTATCCCAAGGAAATCAAGGCTTTTTATATGAGACTGAATGATGACCATCAAACAGTCGCGGCCATGGACTTGCTGGTCCCGGGAGTGGGGGAAATCATTGGCGGCAGCCAGCGGGAAGAAAGACTGGATGTTTTGGAAAAACGAATGGTGGAACTGGGTTTAAAAAAAGAGGATTACTGGTGGTATCTCGATCTGCGAAGGTATGGCGGAACCAAGCATGCCGGATTTGGCCTGGGATTTGAACGGATGATTATGTACCTGACCGGAATGACCAATATCCGGGATGTGATTTCTTTCCCACGGACCACCGGTTCGGCGGAGTTCTAAGCCGGGATTGCAATGATCATGTTGGAATAATTTATTATATTCCTGACATTACCGGAAATTAAAAACATAATTAACCACGAAACACACGAAAAGCCCGAAAAAGGAATTATTAAGTGGGTTATATTCGTGTGTTTCTTACATTTCTGCAAGAACCATGCAACGTCTTTCACGGCAACTTTCTTGATATAAGAAGACTAGATTGTTCACAGGTTTAGGTATCGGGAAGATTTTCCCGATGAAAACGGATTGATGTTTAGTTTTTTCTTTGTATCAAATAATATTGTATACTTGTGTTCTTAGTAGCAACCAGAATTCAATTTGTATTATATTAGTAATAAATGATAATATAGCCTACTTTCCTAGTAGCATAAGATTTTAATATATGTTATATTAGTGATAGGTTATTTTACATGTTTGTTTTAGTATGAGAGCTATTCATTCTTTATATTATTTATGTCATATTTGTTTAAACTTATAATATTACATAAGGATGCTGTTGTTGACACATTTATGACAAAGGGTGGTGATGTATCTACATTTAAATAAACCAGGGGTGAAAAATGGAAGTATCTATTATTCTAAAGGAGACAAGTAATGAAAAAAAGTATCGTAATTATGTTGCTTATTGGATTACTTTTGTTGGCGATTCCTGTTTGTACTTGGGCGGATGAAGCGGTAGGCAATACTATCAGTGATAGTTTACGCCAGGTTGAACAATACAATTTTTCCATCAACATTCTGGCAATGTTATTGGTCGGATTCGGATTTTTGATGGTTTTTGTAAAAAAGTACGGTTATAGCGCGACTACCGGGACTTTACTGGTTGTCGGAGCCGGCTTGCCGTTGTATCTGTTGCTTCGTTCCACCGGTATAATTTCGGCCCAGGCGATTCCGGCAAATAATATTATGGTGTTATTACTGGCCGAATTTGCGGTAGCATCCGCTTTAATAGCAATGGGCGCGGTATTGGGAAGAATTCGGATTTACCAATATATATTGGTGGCGTTTTTTGTGGTTATTGTTTATATGGTGAACGAATGGTTGGTGCTTGACGGCGGATTGGGTGTTACCAAGGGCTTTGTGGATGCCGCCGGATCGATTATTATCCATGCTTTCGGCGCTTATTTCGGATTGGGATTGGCCGTGGCTTTAACTAATCAAAAGGACCGCGAGGCCGCGATTGAAAGCGATGAAACTTCCGATCGATTTTCGATGCTGGGGTCGATGGTATTATGGATTTTCTGGCCCAGTTTTTGCAGCGCGGTTGTTCCGCATGCTCAAATGCCTCAGACCGCCATTAATACGATTATGGCGTTGTGTGGCGCCACATTAATGACTTACATAACCGGCGTTATTTTTCACAAAGGCAAGACCGCCATTGCCGATATTGCTAATGCGGCGCTGGCGGGAGGCGTGGCGATTGGCGCAACTTGTAACCTGGTATCTCCATTGGGGGCCTTTGGTATTGGATTATTAGCAGGCGCTTTGTGTGTAACCGGTTATGCCGTAATCCAGCCTAAAATACAATCATTGTTAAAGATCGTTGATACTTGCGGAGTTCATAACCTGCACGGCATGCCGGGATTATTGGGCGGGGTGATTGCCGTATTTGTAGTTCCCGGTATTGCCAAAGCCCAACTGATCGGCATTGTGGTAACAATATGTCTGGCTTTTATCGGTGGCGTAATCAGCGGTTATCTCATCAAGGCTACCGGTTCCAAAGTTATGGTCTATGAGGATAAAGGTGAATTTATTAACGTAGCCGGATAACAAATAAAAAAAGAGGATTGTATTTCAAATTTCAAATACAATCCTCTTTAAACCATTATTTAAAAAGAGCGGTCGGGTCGTACCAATAAACCCCAAATTGGTTGACTGGTTCGGAATCGGTCCACTTAGCCAGGGCAGGTTCGTTCTCTTTGGAATACATGGCAAAGAAAAATTCCCCGCCCAATTCCTCGTGAGCCAGCGGACCGGAGTCTCCCGACTTTCCGATAACCGTGCCCCTGGTGATTGGTCCTCCCGAATCAGTGGTAACCATGGATAAGAATCCATAAATGGTGTAATAAGTAACAGTCTTATCCTGTCCGTCATTATCGGTATCGGGTAAGTCTTTTTTGTGCTCTAATTCGATAAAAACACCCAAATTACTAGGATTAAACGGATTGCGG
>JBJKPO010000296.1:0-2521 GCA_046706235.1 Bacillota bacterium
AATGCTTCCGTAACCGGTGAGCTCGATTCGAAAGCGGACTTTTGTTTTGATCCGGGGAAATACTTCATCCCAATCATCTTTCCGTAAATGCCAGAGTGTTGGATTTTGGGCATGAACCACCGCGGCAAAACCTAAAAAATCGGTTTTAAGCTGTTGCGCTTTAAGAATTGTCCGTAATAGCCGCTTTTTTAAAATTTGAGCGGTATCGCGTTCAAACCGCTTGATACTTTGAGAATTGATGGCGCTGTTTTCTATTTCTTGAAGCCTTCCCCACCCAATACAGTTGAGATCCATCACAATTTCATTATTGATAAAATGTGGAGTCATTCGGACAGCGCCATCCGTAATATTTACCGTCACTTTCGTCAGGTTATCCCGGGAACCGGCCGGAGACACAATCACGCCGCCTTTTTTGACGCTTAACAGCCAAAGGAGTCCTTCGGATTCGTTTTCGGTTAAGACCGCAATCAAGCGTTGATTTTTAAAGACCGCTGTTTACTCGATTCTGATCCGCGGAAAAGGATTAATTCTCGTTTTTTCAACCTGGATTAACGGCAGTAGCCCGGTTTTTGCTTCATTTTTTTGCTGAAACAGAAAATCATTTAGATTGACGGGAAAAATCAAGGCATTTTTGTTGAGATTGGTTAACAAACTATTGATTTCATAAGCCGGAATCACACCCAGATCCGTCCTTGACTGTAATATTTCCCGGGCGGTCGTATCCGTCGCCAAAATCCAGTTGGTGGGACGAAATTGATAATCCCGCGCCATCTCGTCAAAAATTCCGGCCAGTCCCGAACGGGCCAGTTCATTGCCTAAAATGACGATCCGATTATGGGAAAATGTTACCTGCCGCGAGGAATATTTTAAAAAGTTATGAATGGCCTCGGATAAAGTCCGGCCCTGGCTCGTTTCCACAACAACCGAATTATTTACCGGGGATTGATTGCCGCTGTTCCCGCCGGCGCCGTTTCCTCCCAATCCGCCGTTGATATTAAAAGAGCTGAAATTAATTACTTGCGCCGTTAACAGAACCGGTTCATCCCCCGGAATCAGGTCAATACCGATTCCAATAATCAAGGTCCGTTCGCCGATTCCCACCTGATCCCAACACCCGCTTAATGATAGACTTAACATTATAACCAATATAAATCCCAACAAAAAACGGATTTTAAACACCGGTTATCCTCAACTCGATTTCCAATTTAAAATATAGTAAAATTTTTCCCTGATTGACCCAAAATATGCGGCGGTATTTTCCATTCAGTCTTAAGGCATGCTAATAGACATGGGACTGTCCTATAAGGGAACTTTTTAAAACTAATGATTGAGGAGGATTGGGGAAATGAGTTTAAACAGTAACGTAGCGGCGCTCATTCTCGGTCTAGTCATTATCTTACTCGGTTCGGGAATCGCCTGTTTTTTTCAAAAAAGCCTGTTTAGCAAGTATCGGGCCAAAATTACCGATAAAAATGAAGAACCGGAGAATAATTAATTACAAACTTAATCACGGGCAAAAATCTAAAATCTTCTGTACCGGATTCATCTGCTCAAGTATAATGGAAATAGCGTTGAATTCGTAAAGGAGAACGGACATGCCGGAATTTGCCGCCCGCGTTACCGCTAGGAAAGCTTTCATCCATTGCAATGATATATCTTTAAATGTAAACGGCCGGTTCAGGTTTGAGCATGCCAATTGGATCATTGAATCCGGCCGGCACTGGGCGGTAACCGGACCCAATCAATCAGGAAAATCCCTTCTGCTGCAAGCCGTTGCCGCTAAAGTACCTGTTGCTCGAGGAGAAATTCGTTATTATTTTGACCGGGACGGTATCAACGGAATCCAAGGCCGCCCCTATTTTCAACGCGGTGAAATCATCCTGATCGCGCCTGAGCACCACCGGAAACTGATGCGGCAATCAGCCGGATACCACCAAGCCCGCTGGCAAAGCTTTGAAGGTGACGAAACGATCACGGTCGCCCAATTTTTAACCGGTGCCGGCATCGAACGGATCTCCCCTTACGAAGTGACCCCGCTTCAAACCGACGAAACAGTCTATTTAAAGCGCCGGGAAAGGGCCGTGGACTTGCTTGATATCGGGTATTTGTTGGACCGCCGGATTTTAAGCTTATCCAACGGAGAATCCCGCAAAATAATACTGGCGCGGGCTTTGATGTCGTCCCCCAAATTGTTAATCCTGGACGATCCCTTTATTGGCCTGGATCAAGGCTCCCGGGTAATCCTGGAGCAGGTAATTAACCAAATCATCGACACCGGTCATATTCAAATATTACTGGCAACCAGCCGTTTCGAGGAGATCCCGGCCAGCATTACCGATGTAATGAAAGTATATGATTACCATATTCAATATATGGGGCCGGTTCAAAATATGAACGAAGCCGCAGTCGAATCCAGCCCAAACACCACCGCGGTTCCTTATCAATTGTTCAATCGGGAAACAAACCGAAATAAATCCGTAATACTTAAAATGAAGGATGTTTCGGTTACCTATGACGGAGT
>JBJKPO010000297.1:0-2935 GCA_046706235.1 Bacillota bacterium
GTCAAGCGATTGCAATTCAAATAAAAAAAACCATTGAAACCATCGAATACTTGGAAAGCGTGGCTGTTTTCATTCAAAATGCCCAAAACCTTGCCGATTTAAAAATAATTCAAGCTGAATTGGCAAACGAAACGGGGTCTCAAGTAGCTGAGTCCCGGACCAAATCAAGTAAGACGCCCGCCATTGAACCGCGCCGTTTTATCACTCCGGAAGGGGACCTAATTTTAGTTGGCCGCAATAATCTTCAAAATGACCGTTTAACTTTTAAAATTGCCGGCCCGGATGATTTATGGTTTCACACTCAAAAGATTCCCGGTTCTCATGTCATCTTAAAGTTGAAACCCGGTAATTCCTTGACTAATCATACATTGAACCATGCCTGTCAATTGGCGGTATATTTCAGTAAAGCCAAACAATCCACTAAAGTACCGGTCGATTATACCCTCCGCAAAAATGTAAAAAAGCCACCCGGCTCGAATCCCGGCTTCGTGATTTACGATGATTTCAAAACCGCGATTATTACTCCCGACCCGGAAATACTCTCACACTTTTATTCATCTCCACATATTCTATAGGGTCAAAAAATTATTGGGAGGTATTGAACCGTTTTGTTAGCGACACCTCAAAAGTATACACTGGTAGCCGGTACCGGTGAAGGAGCCACTACATTGAACGCCTTTGATCAAGCTCTATTGGATTCCGGCCTGGGCAACCTCAATTTATTAAAAGTCTCGAGCATCCTGCCGCCGCGGGTCCAATTTCATGAAGCACTTTCAATCCCTCCGGGTACTTTAACTCCCACTGCTTATGGATCCATTTGCAGCACTAAACCGGGGGAAATCATTTCAGCCGCGGTTGGAGTCGGAATCCTCGAAGGGGATAGCTTCGGTGTAATTATGGAATGTTCCGCTCATTCCTCCAAAGCTGATATTGAAGCTAAAATTACCGAAATGGTAAATAATGCCGTTAAAATCCGTAACCTAACCGTGCGGGAAATAAAAATATGCGCCATTGAACACCGGGTCCGGTGTTGCGGTTGCGCATTCGCCGGAGTCGCACTATGGTATTGATTTATAATATCGAATGAAATCCTACTAAAATGACTCCGATAATTATAAAAGCGGCTCCAATAAGTTTGAGGAGCGATAAGGATTCCCCTAAAAAGTACCATCCGGCCCAATAGGTTATTAAGGGTGAGGCGGCTAAAACTAAAGCGGTTTGGCCAATCTCGCCTTTTTTAATTGCGGCGTAATATGCCAGATCACCGGCAAAAGTAGCTAAAAAGGCTTCAGCGGCCAAGAAAACCCAGCGACGACCGGGAATAGTTTCCATTCGCCATATAAAACCATTAGCTAATGCTAAACCGGCGACAAACAATACGGTAATCATGGTCCTGGCCACCAGGCCATCCAGTGGATTCAACCCGCGTAAACCTACTTTTCCAAACAGCGGAGCCAGCCCCCAGCATAGTGCTCCGAATAATGCCAGCAAAAAAGCGGCCATCTAAAAACCTCCCCCTACACTATTTTTTAATGCCCCGTTCAATTATTTGAGGTAATGGTTTATAACAGTCAACCCCCAATTCTTTTTTAACGGTGGTTCCATTGGAATTAATGATGGTGATCCAGGATTTTACGGTTAAGCCATCGGCTCCGGGTATAACCACTTTTTCCTCTCCGGGCTTCAAATGATGATTATAACGGTAGATGGTTTGGAATTTTTGGCGATGTAAAATCCGGTGATGCCAGATTATTTTTGGGGGAGCGTTCGCGCCATAAATCGCCATATATAAAGTATTTTTTTTGGTATCCGCCCATATCAAAATCGGATGATTAGTATTGTTTTTAAATTTAATATCCTTACCGTCGCTTGATACTGTTGCGTCTTGTCCCTCCGGTACATAGGGCACCGGCATTCCGTGCTGATGCCTCTCAATTACCGGCAGATTGGCTAAAATAACCACATTATACAAAGTGGACGCAATTTTACAAACGCCTCCTCCGGTTGTTTTCAACACATGGGTACCATAATAAGCAGGTCCCTCACGAAAACCCCGCGCTTTTCCATACGGACCAAGCACGGTGTTCATTGAAAAAACCATCCCCGGTTTGATCACTGTTTTCGCCAATAAATCAGCGGCCAATTCCACATTGTATTCTTCACCGGGCAACGGATCCGGTAAAGTGGTTTGAAAAGCGGCCATCCTTACCGATATTTTATATTTGGCGCATATTTCATGAAAATGGCGGTCATTCTCCCAAAGAAGCACCCCTTTAAACGGCCTTCCGTAGGGATGAACCTTTTCTTCTTTAGGGAATGACGTTTCGGTATTTCCTGGTGGAAAACGGTTGATATTACGGGGCGGATCCTTGGGATTAAAAAGTTTACACCCCAAAAAACCAATAGCGACCAATATCAATAAGTAAAAGACACCGAAAATACTCCAACCCTTTTTCTTCACCCAACCGGCCCCCGGTTTCATTTTAAATCTAATCCATAGTTATTCCCAAAAATTCAAATCATGAATTCATTTTATAAAAGGACAATCGCAGTTTTTTACTTGGGACCATATAATACCAAAGGTGTCTTTATTAATTATCCGTAAAAAATTCGTTTAATAAACAAACTTGCCGGATAATTTTAAATTGCAGCGCGCTGCAATATGAATTCGGGAGTGATCAAATACAATGTTTTTTTCCATATTGATCCTGGCAATATCGTTAAGTATTGACGCGCTGGGCGTTGGTATAGTTTACGGGTTGCGCCGGATTAAAATTCCATTACGCTCGAAACTAATAATCTGTTTTTTTTCGATTGTTTACTCCGGTTTCGCGTTAATGATCGGCCGCTCACTAGCTTCGTTAATCCCGGCATGGTTTTCAAAACTATTCGGAATAAATATCCTGATATTGATGGCAATTTGGATTATTAGCCA
>JBJKPO010000298.1:0-6196 GCA_046706235.1 Bacillota bacterium
GTAAGATGAGGCAACGTACTCCGGTCATTTGGGTTTCAATGCTTTGGGCGAAATTTTTACCCGGTTCACAGAAAATTACCAGATGCCCGGTATAATCCGGCGCGACGAGCGTGCGCGATTCTGCCGGGATACCTGAGATTTCGCGCCAAACCGGTTCAAACATCAAGACTTTAGGTTGGGTCAATGATTCTAGTGATTTCGGTTCTCCTTCCGGAGTTCTTGATGAGTATCCTTTCATCCGTACACAAACATTACCATGTTCATCGCATAGATCGATATCGAGTTTTTCAACCTTGTCTCCGGCTTTACTGCCTTCACTGTAGCGAATCCATGCCCACATTGTGGCGGTACAACCGCTAATAATTTCCAGCTCATTCAAAGCAAAGGGCAGACCCGATTTGAGACCATCAGATCCCATTACTAAACCGATCGGCGCCTGTAAAGCTGCATCCATCAAACTGGGGTGCAGTACAAATTGATCACCCGTAGCCATGACGGTAGAAGGTAAAACCAGCTTAGCCAGGACTTGACCGTTACCTGCATACACCACCTCGATCCCTCGGTGGGCCGGACCATATTCAGTCCCCATCGACCGGAAGGCCTCGTAACATTGGCCGGCGGTCAGAGTACTTTGAGCACACCGTGCTTGTAAAGCCGGCAGATCCAAGGTTTGAACTTTAGTAACCGGACCCAAAACTGCAATTCCCCGGCTATGGATTATTGGCTCCGTATCGGCCTCTTCAGGCTCGCTATAGATCTCATAAGCAATCTCGACACCTTTAGAAAAGGCGCTGTCTTCGGGATAAAGCCCAATATGTACCTGGACTAATTTTTCTCCTATGGCAATTGGCCGGATCCAAACTACATTTTTCAGCCGAATACCGGTTCTCGTGTCTCCTAAAACTTCAGTGGCCTGTTCCACCGCTGCTCTAGCCATTTCCAGATAGGCTACTCCGGGTAAGATTCGCCGGCCCTGGATGACATGATCGGTTAGAAAAAATTCCCTCCCCGTAAACGTCGAACTGAACCGCTGTTCGTATAAGTTGGAGGTATTTTGATGCAATAAGGGGTGAAGGGTCTCCGGCAAGGGCATATCATGATATGTCCTTACCGGAGACAAATAATGTTCCTCGGCGAATGGATAGGTCGGCAGACTGACCCGGCGGGGTTTATGCGCGCACGCGCGACCGGAATAAAATAATTCCCAATCCAAATGAAGTCCTTTCACCCATAGTCCTGCTAATTTTTCGACTTTTCCCCCGGCGATCCATTTATGAATTATTTCTTGATGTTCCTCATCCTTTTCATATAGTTGAATTAGTTGAATGGTATCGTTTGCTTGTTTTACTTCTCCCCAAAAGCAGCCCTCGATCTTTTCACTTTCAGCTGCAAATTCCGCCAATTTGCGACTCAATTCATTGATATTATTGGCGATAAAGATTACTCTACTCTCCATTTCTTCCCGGCCTATTTGGAAGGTATAGGCCAAATCAGCTAAATCGTCATTGCTTTCCATATTTTTTAGAAATTCATGGAGCCTTTGGGCATATACTTTTAGCCGTTCTTTATTTCGGGCCGATAAAGGAATTAGATATGGGATATTATTGTTGTCGGGTCTTGGTTTAATCTGTTCTAACTCTTTAGTTGTTACATATTCTTCAAAGATTGCATGAGTGTTGGTCCCTCCGATTCCAAACGAACTCAAAGCCGCCCGGTGCGGGACCACTCGGTTCGGAACCGCTCGGTGCGGAACCGCTGTATGCGCGCGTGAGCCGGCGCGTTCCCATTGTCGAAGTTTATCAACTACATAAAACGGCGAGTTACTAAAGTCGATATTGGGATTTGGCTCTTGATAATTAATTGATGGCGGGATCTCTTTATGGTACAAACTTAGGGCCACTTTAATGCACCCGGCTAGACCGGCGGCCGTATCCAAATGGCCGATATTGGTTTTAACCGAGCCAATTCCACAAAATTGTTTTTTAGTGGTGTATTGTCGATAGATATCACTTAATGCTGTAAATTCGATTGGGTCTCCCAATTTGGTACCGGTCCCGTGAGCTTCAATATAGCCGATTGACTCGGGATTGATTTTAGCCGCCTCTATTACACTCCGAATTACTTCAGCTTGGCCTTTGACGCTTGGAGCATAAAATCCTACTTTATCAGCGCCGTCGTTATTAACATCAATTCCTCTAAGCAGCGCGTAAATATGATCGCCATCAGCGATAGCAGCGACGGCTTTTTTCAGTACCACCACCGCTACTCCTTCACCGCCGATCATCCCATCCGCCGTGGCGTCAAAAGCTTTAAGGTGTCCGTCGCTGGAAAAATTCAAGCCTGGTTGATGCACATAGCCAAAGGTTGATTTCGGATGTATCGTTGCGGCCCCCACTAACGCATACTTTGTTTTACCAGCCCGTAAACTTTGGTAAGCCGAATATAATCCGACTAAAGAAGAGGAACAATTAGAGTGTACGGAATAACTGGGACCTTTAAATCCCAATTTATGCGAGATCATGGTTGGAATGGTGCCACTTTGAGCTAAAAGCCACGACACATATCCGTCCGAACTTTCTAACACTTTAGCTGAACTATTGAGGTTTAAAGCTTGATAATTACTTATACTAGCCGACATAAACACACTTGTCTCCGGTATCTGTTTGGCAACATAACCGGCATCCTCAACGGCTTTCCAGGAATGAAGCAATAACAATCTAAACTGGGGATCCATTAGCTCCGCATCTTTGGGAGAAATATTAAAGAATCCCGGATCAAAGAGGTCCTTATCTTCAATAGTTGCTTGGATTGGAACAAAATTCGGATTTTCAACAATCTCTTTTGGTAACTTTAAATGCACCAATTCTTCTTTTGAAAAGAACTTCACACTTTCTTTGCCTGCCCGTAAATTATCCCAAAATTCAAGATAATTCTCGGCCCCGGGAAACTGGCATGAAATGCCGATGATAGCTATACTATCTTGATAATAATCGGGATAAGATGAGCTATTATGAGATTTGATGTCAATCATTCCTTGATGGTCGGTAATTTCCGGCTTAATATTCTCTTGGGCTACGCTTTGAACATCTTTTTTATTGCCGGCAATGTATTTACTGATCTCGCGAATATTAGCATATTGAAATAACTCGGTCACACTAAAACTACATTTAAAATCCTCATTAATACGCCCCGCCACTGTAACCGCTAAGAAAGAATCTCCCCCAACGTCGAAGAAGCCCTCTTCCACTCCAATGTCATTCCGATGTAAAACTTCATTCCAAATCTCCAATACTTTTGCTTCAATTTCAAAATCCGGTTTTTCGCCTGGGGTTTCGGTTCTTTGCCCTGCATCCGGAAGGTTCCCTAATGCTTTACGATCATGCTTACCATTAGGTGTTAGGGGCATTTTATCCAATTCAATAAATGAGGCGGGAATCATATATTCAGGTAGCTTAGCGCTTAAATGAACCCGTAATTGTTTTTGGGATAAAGGCTTTTGGGCAATATAAAACGCCAGTAATTGTTGATGGTCCGCTTGTTCCTTTACGATAACCGCACAGTCTTGAATATCCGGATGTGTTAACAGTTGGCTTTCAATCTCCCCTAATTCAATCCGGAAGCCACGGATCTTTACTTGATGATCGATCCGTCCCAAAAATTCAATTTTACCTTCTGGAGTCCAACGGGCCAAATCGCCTGTCTTATAAAGACAGGGGGAAGTGTGAAGGGTGAAGGGTGAAGGGTGAAATGAATTACCAAAATCATCATTTAATCTGGAATCTGTAATCTGCAATCTGTAATTATTGTCAGCGAATGGATTCGGGACAAACTTCTCTGCGGTCAGTTCCGGCTGGTTGAGATACCCCTTGGCCAAACCATCGCCCGCGATACAAAGTTCTCCGGGAATCCCAATGAGGGTGGGTTTAAAATTGCGATCGACAATATAGATCCGGGTGTTCGCGATTGGTTTTCCTAAAGTAATGGGTTCCGCTTCACGAATATATTCGATGGTCGACCAGATGGTCGTTTCAGTCGGTCCAAACATATTCCAAAGCTCACAACGGTTATCCATAAAACTTTGTTTTAAAGTTTCCGAAAGGGCTTCCCCGCCACAGAGAATTTTGATCCTTTCTTCATTCCTCCAGCCCGTGCGGAATAGCATGGTCCAAGTGACCGGAGTGGCTTGCATAATGGTGGGTCGATATTTTTGGATTTCCCGTTTTAATTTTTCAACATCTTTTGCTTTTTCGGAACTGCAAATACAAACCTCGGCGCCGTTAATCAAAGGCAAATAAAGCTCTAATCCGGCAATATCAAAACAAAATGTAGTTACCGCAAGCAGCCTGTCCCCGAAGCTTAGCCCCGGTTTTTGGCTCATCGAAATCAGGAAGTTGGTTAAGGCTCGATGCGGAATCATGACCCCCTTGGGTTTCCCGGTACTCCCCGAGGTATAAATTACATAGGCCAAATGTTCGCAATTGACCTTCCGTTTAAGTTTCCTCGTTTTTATTTCAGCTTGGATGTCAGCCCAATCTTTGTCCAAAACAACTGCCTTCAGGTGATCGCTTAACAAGTGGGATATTTTTGTCATTAACCGGGCTTGGGTAAGAAGTACTGATGCTTTGCTGTCTTCAAGCATATACTGCAATCGATCAGCAGGGTATTCAGGATCCAAGGGTACATATGCCCCTCCTGCCTTCAGGATACCCAACAATCCCACGAGCATTTCCCAATGCCTTTCGACACAAATCCCAACCAACCTATCCGGCTTAATTCCCTGCTTTTGTAAATAAACCGCCAATTGGACGCTCTTTTCATCCAATTCCCGGTATGTTAATGTTTCGTCTTCAAAAACAACGGCAATCGCCTCCGGAGTTTTTTGAACCTGTTCTTCAAATAACTGATGGATGCATTTTTCCTTCGGATAATCTATTTGGGTGGCATTCCAGTCAATCAGGAGCTTTTGGATTTCCGCTGCGGACAATAACTCTACCACCGCGATTTTTATCTCCGGATCCGCTAATATACTCCGAACAATATTCTGATAATGTTCAGCCATACGCTGAATCGTCTCCGCTTTGAACAAACCGGTACAATATTCCATAGCCAGGAAAATTCCATCTGTTACTTCCATCGCATAAAGGGTTAAATCAAACTTGGAAGTACGTTGGGAAACTCCGTAATAGGGTTTGAACTCCAAATCTTTAAACTCAAAACCAGGAACATTCATATTTTGAGTCATAAAAGTGACATCAAACAAGGGATTTCTTGTTAAACTCCGCTCCAGATCGATCTTTCCCACCAATGTTTCAAACTGGTAGTCCTGATTTTCATAAGCTTCCAGGATAAGTTCTTTCACCTCTGCCAGATATTCACGGAAACTCTTGTCTGCCGAAGGGTGAGTCCGAATCGCCAACATATTGACAAACATCCCTATTACCGGTTCCAGATCGATATGATGTCTCCCGGCAATGCCGAGCCCAATGATAATATCCTCCTGGCCGGTGTAACGGTATAATAAAATATTAAAGATAGCCATTAATACCATGTTAATGGTAGCGCCGGCCATTAGGCCAATCCGCATTAATCCCGCCGTCTCTGCCGGACCCAGTTTAAAACTGATAATATCACCATTGAAATCTTGGATGGCCGGTCGCTGATAGTCGGTTGGCAGATTCAAAACCGGCAGCAAATCCCGGAATTTATTTAGCCAATATTCTTCCTGCTTCCGGAAGACTCCCTGCTCAAACAAGTTATTTTGCCATACCGCAAAATCTTTATATTGTATCCGCGGTTTCGGTAGTTCTTTCCCCGCATACAAACTATTGATCTCATGCACTATGATCCCCAGGGAAGTACCGTCAGCAATTATATGGTGCATATCGCAACAAAGTATATGTTTCTTCGGTGTCAATTTGATTAGCTTGACCCGGATTAACGGGGCCTGTCCGAGTATAAACGGCCGGCTAAATCTTTGGATCAGCTCGTCAACTTCTGCTTCGGTCGCTTCTTGATACTCAATACCGAATTCGATTTGGGAATGAATCCGTTGGACTAATTCCCCTGCTACCATTTTAAAAGAGGTCCGGAATGCTTCATGCCGTTTTACTAATTTCTGAAACACCGTTTCCAGCTGTTCCCGGTTCAGTTCCCCGCTAATCTCCAAATTTAAAGGAATATTGTAACTGGTTCCAAT
>JBJKPO010000299.1:0-7225 GCA_046706235.1 Bacillota bacterium
AACCCGTAATATGGTTACGGCAATTAAACCTTAAAAATAAAATTTTAATTCTGGTCGCCCTGATTTTATTCATGGCTATCTCCGGCGTGGGGGTTTATTCTTATTCCCTGGCCGCCAATCAAGTCATGGACAAAGTTAAGGAGTCCCAATTGGGGCTGGTAAAGCAAGTAACCAATAATCTGGACTTTATCTTAAATGATGTCAAGGATATTTCCTCTTTTATCATTATTGATAACGGGGTACAGGCAATATTGCAAAAACCGGAGGCCGGAAGCCCGCCCGTTAATCCGAACTCATTGAATTATATCGATAAAATTATCGCCACCAAGAGCTATATTTCAATGATTGCGCTTTATGGTTATTATGGTTTGAATTATTGTATCGGAACCTGTTTTACCGGTAACAAGCTGGTTTCATCCGAGCAATTCAAACAAAATCCTCTTTTTCAAAAAGCCGAGGCCTTAAACGGCGCTATTGGCGTGGAACGCTTTACTAATATCCCTACCATTATTTATAATAATCGCTTTCCCGAAATTTTAATGTACCGTGTAATTAAAGAGTTCAACAATTTTAAAAACGTGGGAGTATTACTTATTTGGATAAATGAATTAAAACTCCGTTCCATTTATAATCCTATCGTCCCTAAAAACGGCAGTATTTTAATTGTGGCCCCGAATGGTACCGTAATATCCAGTTCAAATTCCGTTTTTCGACGCGGAACCATGCTGCCTCCGGTCTTGCTTCGTCAACTAAAAGATAATCGCAAAACCTCCTCAATTATCAGATTCGACCGGCAGCAGTTGATTTTGACCAATAGTATTTCGGTAGTTTCCGGGTGGAAAGTTATCGCTTTAACCCCGGTGGCTATTTTGACCGAAAAAATCGCCTCGATTGCCGTTATTATGCTTATGATGGGAGTTATTTGTTACGTTTTACTGCTGTTTCTTTCAGCTTATATTTCATCGAAAATCACCAACCCCATCCGGCAGCTGCAAGAATCGATCAAAAAAGTGCAGAGCGGTGATTTTTCACAACAGGTTAGTTTTGCAAATTTAGATGAAATCGGCGAACTGGGTAAAGGATATAACACAATGATTAATCATATCCGGGATTTGATCGACCGGGTTTATCGATTGCACATAAAAGAAAGGGAGGCGGAATTAAACGCGTTGCAAGCTCAAATCAATCCCCATTTTTTATACAACACGTTGGATACCATCTTTTGGAAAGCAGAACGGAATAATGTGCCGGAAATCAGCGAAATGGTCTATGCCCTGGCCAAAATCTTCCGGCTCAGTTTAAACCGGGGTAATGATTTAACAACGGTTACCAATGAACAAGAACTGGTAGGCTATTATTTAAAATTACAGCAAATCCGGTTTCAACAAAAATTTAACTATACAATGAATATTGACCCTCTACTACAAAATTTACCGATTCCTAAACTGGTATTGCAACCATTTGTCGAAAACGCCATTATTCACGGTATTGGAGGTCTGGAAACCGGCGGCCGGATCGAAATTACCGGCGATCTGAATAATGACCGCATGATATTTACTATTAGCGACAATGGCGTTGGGATGGATAAAGCCAAAATCGAACAGATAATGAACGGCGGAGTGGAAAACAGCTCAAACTCGATTTCGGGCGGATATGCAATTCGTAATGTCCTGGAACGTTTGGATTTATATTATAATTCAAACTACCAATTGTTCTTCAACAGCGCTCCAGGTATTGGAACTACGGTTACAATTATCATTCCACGATATTTTAAACAGGAGGGGCCGAATGAACGAGCGTAATATTACCCTATTGATTGTCGACGATGAATTGGAAATAAGAGAAGCAATGAATCAATCGATTCCCTGGGCTGAGAACGGCATCACCGTGATTGGATCAGCCGCCAACGGCCGCGAAGCCCTCCGGTTAATCGAAACTTTACATCCCGATATTGTTTTGTTGGATATTATCATGCCGATCATGAACGGTTTGGAAGTGTTGGAACAGTTGTCCATGACTGAAGACAACCCGAAAATTATTATTTTGAGCGGCCATGATGATTTTAAGTATTGCCGGCAAGCTTTACGCCATGGCGCGGTTGATTATTTATTGAAACCGTGCCATCCCCAGGATATTTTAGCGGTTATCAATAACATAAAACGGCAAATTCTAACCGCCAAGTCTCAACCGTCCCAACCGCGGCAGTTGATTGAACAATCTTCCCATAATATTGACCAAATCCGGAAACAGCAACCCTTGTATAAACACAGTTGGAAAATTGTCAAACATGCCGTTGAATTCATGGAAGCCAATTTTGCCGACAATCTCAATCTGGAAAAAGTGGCCCAAACCGTCTTTGTATCGCCGGGCTATCTAAGCACTCTCTTTAAACAGGAACTGGAACTGAATTTTGTGGATTATCTTCATGAAATCAGAATCCGTAGGGCCAAGGAATTACTTGCCGATATTCACTTAAAAATCTATGAAGTAGCGATTCAAGTAGGCTTTAAGGATGAAAAATATTTCAGCCAGGTATTTAAAAAATTTACCGGGATATCCCCCCATCAATATCGAGATACAATTCCTCATTAAAATTGTTGTGAAAAAGTCCGCTTCTTATGAAACTTCTCTTACAAAACCCTGTTTCACAACAATTTTAACTAAGAACTGTGATACTTCCGTGAATAAGCTAGACTTTATCACAGTTCTATTAATAGTGTTGTGAAACCGTTTCAATAATTTCACAGGAATGAACGACCGTGATCCTCCCGGTATCCTCTTTGATCCGTAAACTGCCGTCGGACTCCAAAGTTAAAGCCGTTCCTTGATAAATCCGTTCACCTTGGTTAATGCTGACCCTTTTTCCCAAGGTGGCGGAATGATAGGACGCATATTCAATAAAATCGCCAATCGCCTTATTAAAAAGTGAAAAATAAGCCTTCTCAAAAATTTTTAAAAACTCCCGAAGCAAGTCATTTCCGGATATTTCTCCATCACCGGCGATCATTTTAAGCGATATCGCCTTTTTTTCCAAGCCGGCGGGAAAATCCCCGGTCTGGTGATTTACATTGATTCCTACTCCCAATATTAAAAAATGAACCAGATCCACTTCTCCGTTTAACTCACCCAAAATTCCACCCAATTTCCGGCCATTAAAAACTAAATCATTGGGCCATTTAATCTGGACTTGAATTCCAGTCGTTTCCTTGATTGCTTGCGCCGCCGCCACCGCCGTTAATATGGTTATTACGGGTAATTCCGCGGGACTAATTCGGGGCCGAATAATTAAACTAAACCATAACCCCAATCCGGGAGCGGAAACCCAACCCCGTCCCAACCGCCCTTTTCCTTTAGTTTGACTCCCGGCGATAAAAACGGCCCCCTCGGCCTCTCCTTGACTAGCCGCGACTCGGGCCCAGTTATTCGTGGAGTCCACCTCCCTCCGGTAATAAATTTTTCGACCGAAAACCAATGTCTTTAAATTTTCCTTCAACTCAAACGGATGCAATACCGGCACGGCTTCTCGTAGACAATAGCCTTTGCGTGGAGCGGAATCTATTCTATAACCAAACTTCCGCAGTTGTTCGATTTGCTTCCAAATACCGGCCCTGGTTATTCCGGCGCTTTTAGCGAGAACTTCCCCGGATACAAAACTGCCCCGGTTTTGCTTTAAAATATTTAACAGTTTTTCCATCGTCATTACCTCAAATAATCGTATTATTCAAATTCCATTTGTTTCATTACGATCCATCAACTCCAGGAACTAACGATACAGGAATTCGTTTGAATATATCGAATCTCCTATAACTATAATAATTTACATAGCGGTTTAAAATCACTAAATTGTCACTTGGGAGATTAAATATTTCATAGAGGTGATTCAATGATGCTTTATAATTCGAAATACCAGAAAGTAAACCGGAAATTTTTAGTTTATTTCATGGTTATATCATTCCTAATCTGCGCCGTCACAATTATCGGAACCCCGAAATCCGCCTTGGCCGCATCCGGTTCGGACATCACCGGTTCGTCGGTTATCGCCGATATTGTGGAAACCGCAAGTCCAGTGGTGGTTTGGATTGAAACCACCTTCGAACAAAAGCAGCCGTCCTTTTCCTTTTCACCGTTCGGCGATTTCGGGCCGGCGGAACCAGTTCCCTCCAAAGGGCTGGGCAGCGGTTTCTTCTTTAATGATGACGGTTATATTTTAACCAATTATCACGTGGTCGACGGCGCGAAGGAGATCAATGTCAAATTAAAAGATCAGAAGGAATCGTTCCCGGCAACCTTTGTCGGCGGCGACCGGATACTGGATATGGCCATTATTAAAATAAATACCAAAAAAAACCCCTATTTAAAATTCGGTGATTCCGATAAAGCCCGTGTCGGAGAATGGGTTATCGCCATTGGAAACCCCTTTATCCTCGATCTTACGGTAACAGTAGGTATTATTAGTGCCAAAGGACGGCCTTTGATGGTTGGATCCAGAAACACCAATCTTTATGACAACATGATCCAGACCGATGCTGCCATCAATCCCGGCAACAGCGGCGGACCTTTGCTAAATATCAAAGGTGAAGTGATCGGAATCAATACCGCGATAAATGCCGCCGGTCAGGGTCTGGGTTTCGCTATCCCAATCAATACGGTTCAAGATAATTTAAAAGAACTGATGACTAAGGGGAAAATTTCTCATCCCTGGCTGGCGGTAAGTTTAAAAGACATTCAGGAATTGAATCCCCAAACCCGTGAATATTTTAATATTACCAAAGATGAAGGGGTGATGATTTCGCCGGCCAAAAACGGCCCGGCCGCCAAAGCCGGTCTGCGCCAGTATGACATCATCCTGGAAGTAAACCACCAATCGGTGGCCAACTCCGAAGCATTGATCGCAATGATCCGTAAATTTAAAGTCGGCGATAAAATCACGGTCTTAATCTTACGAAACGGCAACCTGCTCACCAAGGAGGTAACTCTGGAAGAAAGGCCGGCCAATCAATAGCTCGTTAAAGAAACCGGTGGCCCAGTCCACCGGTTTTCGCCTTTTATAAATTATTATTTCCAGTCGATTTGATTCCGGGCATTCACATGGATAATCTTGGGTTCCCAATTTTGTAGTTCCTCTTCGGTATAAAGTCCGTAAGCAATAATAATTACCAGATCTCCCGGCGCCGCAAGCCGGGCGGCGGCTCCATTCAAACAAACAGTTCCGGATCCGGCCTCCCCTTCGATAACGTAAGTTTCGAACCTTTCGCCATTATTAATATTGACGACCTGGACCATCTCATATGGTAAAATATCCGCCGTCTTCAATAATTCACCATCAATCGTGATGCTGCCTATGTAATGAAGATTGGCATCGGTCACGGTTGCCCGGTGAATTTTGGATTTGCACATCTTGCGGATCATGAAAATCACCTGCTTTAGATAAAATTTTAAGTAACCGAAAGCGTTAAATTATCAATTAATCTGGTTTTGCCGATTCGAACCGCCAGGGCGACCAGGATTTCCCCGGAAATGGTTGCTTGATGCTCCAAAGTAATACTATCGACTATTTCAATATATTCCGGAGTAGCCAGCGGTTCGGATTCAATAATATTTCTCATCATTTGTTGCAGTTTTTGCGGGTCCCGTTCGCCTGAATCAATTTGCCGTTTAGCGGTTTGCAGGGTCCGAAATAAAACTGTGGCTGCTTGCCGCTCCGGATGCGTTAAATAAGCGTTCCGGGAGCTCATTGCTAAACCGTCGCTTTCCCGGATAATCGGGCAGCCGATGATTTCAATCCGGCAGTTTAAATCGGCCGCCATCCGTTTGATAACCCGGAGTTGCTGAGCATCCTTTTCCCCAAAGTAAGCCCGGTCCGGTTCGACAATATTAAACAATTTCAAAACAATGGTGGCCACCCCTTTGAAATGCCCAGGCCGAGCGGCCCCGCACAAACCCCGGGAAATTTCCGTGACCTCAATAGTGGTTTGATAACCGGCAGGGTATATTTCATTCTGCTTGGGCACAAACAAAATATCCGTTCCGGCACCGGTCGCCATGTCTTGATCCCGTTTCAAATCACGGGGATATGAACTGAAATCTTCATTTGGGCCGAATTGAGCCGGGTTTACGAATAAACTGACCACTACCAAATCGTTTTCCCGTTTGGCGCGGCGAATTAACGATAAGTGCCCTTCATGAAAATAACCCATGGTGGGTACCAATCCGATTCGGGAACCCGCCTTTCGGGCAGCACGGACCAATTCTTTGACCTCATTGATCATTTCCACTGTAACCATAATTTAACTCCTTGATGATGGGAATCCCCTGCCGATTATCTGTTGCAACTCTTCGAATTCGGTTGGTTCCATTCTTTTGGTATTTTCAACCGTCGGAAACTTGAGCTGTCTAACTTCGGTTATATAATCGGTGACGCCTTCCTTAATCACCCGGCCGGCATCGGCGAATATCTTACTATGTTTGGGCCGAAAGCCCTCGGTTAAACCAAGCAAATCGTGATAGACCAAAACTTGTCCATCGCACCTGGGCCCGGAACCGATTCCAATGGTCGGCACTCTCAAGTTTGCGGTAAGTAATTCCGCAGCTTCGTATGGAACCAATTCCAAAACGATCGCGAATACTCCGGCTTCCTGCAGTTGCAAGGCATCTTCCAACAATTTAACAGCTTTGGCGGCTGTTTTTCCTTGAAAAACAGCACCTCCTATTTTATGTACCGATTGGGGAGTAAATCCGAGATGGCCGATGACCGGAATCCCCGCCGCGGTGATTTTGGAGATTACCGGCGCTATTTCCCCGCCGCCTTCCAGTTTAACGGCTTGCGCTCCAGCCTCCTGCAAAAACTTCCCGGCATTTATAACCGCCGCTTCGACTGAAACCTGATACGATAAAAACGGCATATCCGCTACCACCATCGCCCGTTTAGCCGCCCGGCTTACCGCTTTGGTGTGATGAATCATATCCGCCACGGTTACCGCCAAAGTGTTATTATAACCTAACACAACCACTCCCAAACTGTCCCCGACCAAAATAATATCGACTCCCGCCTCATCCGCCAATTTGCCGCCCGGATAATCGTAAGCGGTAATCATGACAATCTTTTCTCCGTCTTTTTTCATTTTACGCAATTTTAAAACCGTAATTTCACTCATATATAAAAATCCCTCACTTTTTGAGAATCCTGGGCACCGCTGCTTAAATGCTTTTACTCACGAACCGGCAA
>JBJKPO010000300.1:0-6465 GCA_046706235.1 Bacillota bacterium
ATTCCGGGCTTTATGAACGGTTGGTTCAGGAGAAATTGTTGATTTCTCATTTCGAAACCGACAAAGAGCTTACTCAAACCAGTGATGCTTATAAGATAATCAAACCGGAAATGATAGAGTTCATTTCTTATCCATGTGAGTGGTCTTTCAGTCAGTTAAAAGATGCAGCATTAACCACTATTCGGATTCAACGGATTGCATTTAAGTTCGGGATGGTTTTAAAGGACAGTAGCGCTTACAATATACAGTTTCATAATGGAAAACCTGTATTCATCGATACTTTGTCCTTTGAAAAATATGTTGAAGGCCAGCCTTGGATCGCTTACCGGCAGTTTTGCCAGCATTTTCTTGCTCCTCTTGCACTTATGAGTTATACGGACATTCGATTGAGTCAGTTGTTGCGTATTTATATCGATGGAATTCCACTTGACTTGGCCAGTTCCCTGTTACCCGGAAAAACAAAATGTAAGTTTTCCATCTTAATGAATATCCACCTTCATGCCAAAGCTCAAAAGGACTACTCGGCCAAAGTAGTGGATGCCAAGAAGTACCGGGTGAGTAAGTCGAGTTTTCAAGCATTAGCCGACAGCCTCGAATCAGCGATCGGGAAATTGCAATGGAAGTCATCGGGAACCGAATGGGGAGATTATTACAATATAACCAATTATTCGGAGGATTCATTCCAGCATAAAAAAGATTTGGTAAAAAAATTCCTGGAGATTTCCAAGCCTGGTTTTGTTTGGGATCTGGGAGCCAATACCGGTATATTCAGCCGGATTGCGAGCGACAAAGGGATCGAAACGGTTTCTTTTGACATCGATCCGGTTGCGGTAGAAAAGAATTATTTGTATTCTAAAACAAAAGGTGAAACAAAAATTTTACCTCTTATTCTTGACCTCACCAATCCTACCTCAAATATAGGATGGAACAATGAAGAACGAATGTCTTTCAAAGAGCGGCGGCTTCCTGACACGGTATTTGCCTTAGCATTGATCCATCATTTGGCAATATCTAACAATGTGCCATTGGACAAAATTGCCCGGTTTTTTAGTGAAATCTGTCGGTACCTGATCATTGAATTTGTACCCAAGTCAGACTCGCAAGTACAGAAACTACTTGCCACGCGAGAAGATATATTTGGTAAATATGATGAGGACCACTTTAAACAAGCTTTTAGCGAATACTTTGATATTATTGAATTTAAAAAAATAAAGGAATCAGAACGGGTATTATATTTGTTTCATAATAAATTTAAATCATAAAAGAGATAATCACCGCACTTCGCCAGAACGATGGTGTTATATTTAAGGAATGATTGCTTTTATAAATATTATCATAGTAGCATTTTTAATTATTCAGTAAAAGGAAAAATGAGAACATGGATCATCTGGACAAACTGGAAAACAAAAGCGTTCATATTCTCCGTGAAGCTTACAGCGAGTTTAAAAATCTGTGCATGTTATGGTCGATCGGTAAAGACAGCACCGTCTTGTTATGGCTGGCCCGGAAGGCCTTTTTCGGACATGTCCCCATTCCGCTGGTGCATATCGATACCAATTATAAAATCACGGAAATGATCGCTTACCGGGATCGCCTGGCTTTGGAGTGGCATTTGGATATGATCTACGGGCAAAATACCGTTGCGTTAAAGGGGAAAAATACTTTTCCCGATGGTAACGCCTCCCGGTTACAATGCTGCAAGTTCCTTAAGACGGACGCTTTAGTTAATACCCTAAACGGCGCCTGGCCCCGTTTCCGGATGAATCACGAAAAAGGGAAATATGAGATTGACAAAAATACCGACCCGTTCACCGGTGTGATTGTGGGAGTCAGGGCCGATGAGGAAGGGAGCCGCTCCAAGGAACGTTATTTTTCACCAAGGGACCGTGGCAGTAACTGGGAACTGGGGGATCAACCGCCGGAATTTTGGAATCAATACAAAACCGATTTTGCGCCGGGGACTCATGTGCGGATTCACCCGTTGCTCGATTGGACCGAATTGGACATCTGGGAATACATCTACCGGGAAAATATCCCCGTAGTTTCATTATACTTTGATCAAGGGCATGGTAAGCGCTACCGCTCTTTGGGTTGCGCTCCCTGTACCAACCCGGTGGAATCAACGGCTAAAAATATAGTTGAAATTATTGCGGAATTAAAGACCGGTAAATTCGCCAATATTGCCGAGCGCTCCGGCCGGGCCCAGGATAAGGAAGACGGTGGTGGGCTGGAGGAACTCAGGAAAGATGGGTATATGTGATATGGAAGATATGAACATCGTTATTGTCGGGCATGTGGATCACGGGAAAAGCACGATTATCGGTAAATTGCTGGCAGATACCCATTCCTTGCCCGAAGGTAAATTGGAACAGGTCCAGGAAATGTGCCGGCGGAATTCGAAACCGTTTGAATACGCGTTTCTGTTGGATGCCTTAAAGGATGAACGAGCCCAAGGGATTACCATCGATGCGGCCCGCTGTTTTTTTAAAACCGCCAAACGCAATTATATCATTATTGATGCCCCCGGACATATTGAGTTTCTTAAAAACATGGTTACCGGGGCTTCCAGGGCGGAAGCCGCCTTATTGGTCATTGACGCCACCGAAGGGGTTCAAGAGAATTCCAGAAGGCACGGATATATGCTCTCGATGCTTGGAATAAAGCAAATTGCCGTTTTAGTCAATAAAATGGATCTGGTTGATTACCGGCAAACCGTATTTCAGGATATTATGGATGAATACCGGCAGTTTTTAAGCCGGATTGAAATTACTCCGGATATCTTTATTCCGGTGAGCGGCATGCAGGGAGACAATATTGCTGGTAAATCTCAAGAAATGCCGTGGTACCAAGGGTTAAGCGTTTTGGAAGTATTGGATAGTTTTCAATGTACTTTACCTCCGGAGGACAAACCATTCCGGATGCCGGTGCAGGGTATCTATAAATTTACTAAAAATAACGATAACCGGCGAATCGTGGCCGGCACCGTCGAATCCGGCCAAATCAGCGCCAGTGATGAAGTGGTATTTTATCCGTCCGGCAAAAGAAGCGTGGTAGCTTCCATCGAAACGTTTAATGCCCAAAAGCCCTTGAGTATATCCGCCGGTTATGCCGCGGGATTTACACTCAGGGAACAGATTTACATCACCCGGGGGGAAATCATGGCGCTGGCCGGCCAACCCAAACCCCAGGTTACTTCAAGGATTAATGTAAATTTGTTTTGGTTGGGGAAAGAAGCAATGGAGAAAGGGAAGAGTTATCTTTTAAAAACCGGTACCGCCAAAGTTGAAATGCGAATTGAAGAAATTATCAGGGTTATTGACGCCTCCAGTTTGCAGACAAACCCAAAAAACATGATCGAAAGGCATGACGTGGCGGAATGCATCTTAAAACTGGAAAAACCCATTGCGTTTGATCCGGCGGCGGAAAACATTTACACCAGTAGATTTGTTATTATCGATAATTATGAGATCGCCGGCGGCGGTATTATACAGGAATCCTTAACTGATGAACAAAGCTGGATTAGGGATAGTTTACTCATCCGTAATTATAAATGGGAAACCAGCAGAATCGCAAGAGAAGAACGGGCCGAACGATACAATCAACGGGCTACGCTGGTTATTATTACCGGCCGGCGAAACGCAGGGAAAAAACCCATCGCTAAGGCTTTGGAACGAATATTGTTCGATTTGGGCAAGATTGTTTATTTTTTGGGGATTGGCAACATTCTTTACGGTGTGGACGCCGATATTAAAGCGTCATCCGATTATCAGGCAACGAATAATCAAGTGACGAATCAGGCGACGAATAACCGGGAGCATTTACGGCGTCTGGCCGAGGTTGCCAATATTATTTTGGATTCCGGCATGATGTTGATTGTAACCGCAATTGAGTTAACCAAAAAGGATATGGAGATTTTTAACGCAACGATAAACCCCAAAAATATACTAACGGTGTGGGTAGGTAAAGACATTACTACGGATATATTATATGATATTTATTTACCGGAGTTTAAATCGGAAGAAGAAGCAGCCGCCGAAATAAAAATTTATCTGCAGGAAAAAGGAATTGTTTTTAAGCCTTAATTAATTGTTATTGTTATATTTGAGTTTGTGGAAAGATATCAAACCGCATTAGAAAAGTAATATAATTACAACGGAGGTCTAGCAATGAAAGGTATCATCCTCGCCGGAGGAGCAGGAACCCGGCTATATCCATTAAACATGGTCACCAGTAAACAGTTACTCCCTGGGATAAAAAAATGTCTAAAATATTAATCACCGGCGGCGCCGGATTTATCGGCAGTCATTTGGCTGCGGAATTGGCGCGTCAAGGAAACCATGTAACAATCTACGATAACCTGCTTACCGGGAGGCCTGATAATCTTTCCGGGATTCCGCATACATTGATTCAAGGCGATATTCGCGATTTAGACCATCTAAACGCGGCTGTCCGGGATTGTGAGATTGTTTTTCATTTAGCGGCCTTAACCAGCGTAACCGAATCCATGGCCAATCTGGACGAATATCTGGCGGTAAATCTAATGGGGACACTTAATGTTTTAAAGGCAGCTAAGAACAACCATATTAAAAAAGTAATTTTTGCTTCATCGGCGGCGGTTTACGGCGACTCGCCGGAATTGCCGAAATCCGAAGAGATGCGATTAAATCCACAATCGCCTTATGCAATCACCAAGGCTGACGGTGAATACTACTGTGATTTATTCAATGCTCACTTTGGCCTGGCTACGGTTTCCGCCAGATTTTTTAATGTTTTCGGGGAAAGGCAAGATCCCAACTCTTCTTATGCAGCGGCGATTCCGATATTTATTTCTAAAGGTATTCGTAATCAACCGATTGTTATCTACGGTGATGGTACTCAAACACGCGACTTCATTTATGTCAAGGATCTGGTTGGAGCATTAATTTTATTGATGAATAAAGGCACTGGCGTTTATAATATCGGTTATGGACAAACGATTAATGTAAATACCATGGTTGGAATGATTCAATGCATTTTAAATTCTGCTTCCAAGATCAATTATGCGGCGGAACGCCCCGGTGAAATCAAACATTCATATTCGTCAATCGTTAAATTAACCACCTTGGGATTTCATCCGAAATTTTCATTGGAAACCGGTTTACAAAGGACTATTGATTACTTCAGTGCTTATCAATCTCCGGGCAATTAATTGGTTGGGGAAAGAAACAGCGCCGGATTAGAGATAGTTTGCTTATTCGTATAGTAACATTAAAACATATTTACAAGAGAAGGGGATTATTTATAAGCCCTTATAAATAGCAGGATTTACCTCTAATATCCCGAATCACTTATTATTACTTAATATTTATTTATGAGGCTGGTTTCATGAAATTATCCCGCAAAAGCGAATACGCCTGCCTGGCATTAATTGATTTAAGTGAAAACTACGAGCGTGGTTTAGTTAAAATCTTAGAGATATCCACCAGAAAAGCAATCCCCAAAAAATATCTGGAGCAGATTTTGTTATTATTAAAAGGCGCCGGATATGTAAAGAGCATCAAGGGGGCCGGGGGCGGCTACAAGCTCGCCAAACCGCCAGGGGAAATATCGGTGGCCGAGGTCGTGCGGCTAATCGACGGTCCGCTGGCGCCGGTGGAGTCCGTTAGTAAGTATTTTTTCGATCATACCCCCATCGAACAAAATGATAAACTGCTTCATTTATTTAAAGAAATCCGGAATTATGTTTCGAATAAGCTGGAGAATACTTTTTTTGATGAGTTAATCTAGCCATAGCTCTCAATAACCTCAATAAAACCCCAACAATCCCAACAAATTGATGTTGTAATTATAATATCTACTATTTTTGGATCTTTCAGCGCCAAGGACTATTTGGCCTTCAGGGACTACGGCCTGTGCCTCGGCCCGGTGACCAACTATATCGATAATATTACGGTGGCGGCTTGTTATGGAGACTATGATTATACCGGGAAAAAGATTGACGGAGATACGGGACTGGTGTATTTTGGAGGTAGGTGGTATGATCCGGAGGTAGGGAGGTTTATGACAGTTGATCCGGCGAAGGATGGGTTGAATTGGTATGAGTATTGCAACAACAATCCGATTAATTTTATCGATCCTTTTGGGCTATACACTTTAACAGATAGTGAAGGAAATGTTATTGATGTCACTGATAATGGTGATTTAGGTGTATATCAATTACCAGGTGGAGATGGTGTGGGTCCTCCAGCACCTATGGGTGAAACCTACTTTTGGAATACATTTGAAGTTGGAAATTATATAAATTATGGTGATGATAAAACTGGTGAAGTACAAAAATTAGCCTAGCAAGCAAAATATGAATCACCCTACGATGTTGCTATGGAATCAAATAATGGCGGAAAATATGACGTTAAAAGTCAATGGAAGAAGAGGTATAAACCTTCCGATGGTGTTCTTTTGTTTGGGAAATATTGCACTGTTGAAGAT
>JBJKPO010000301.1:0-3993 GCA_046706235.1 Bacillota bacterium
TCATAAATTTCCATGATTTTTAACAAGCCGGATAAAAGAAAAATACGTTTGATTTGGTCGGAAACATTAATTGCCGATATCTTTCCCCCGTGTTGATTCAGGCGCCGGAATCTTCCTAAAATAACGCCCACGCCGGAACTGTCGATAAAATTCACTTTTTTTAAATCCAAAATCAGATGATTAATGATGTCATAGTGGTTTAATTTTTCATCGACAACCTCCCTGAACAAGGGTGAAGTGGCTAAATCAAGTTCACCATCAATTTCGACAATCAAATTCGACCCAATCCGCTTTGTCTCAATATTCAAAGTCGCTCCTCCTTTGAAGCACAAATATAACCTAAAAATTAATATTCTTTAAAGCTTTCCAAAGCCTTATGGAAAGATTCGCCACCTACTATATAAGTTCCTCCCGCGAAAAACAACATAAAAGCCCGTAAGAACGATATTAATCACGGTTTTTGATCCTGATTGCGGGAATTTGGGGAAAGAATGTCGAATAAAAAAACCGAAGCCTGATCGGACTTCGGTTTTTAGTTGAGAGTTAAAAGTTAAGAGTTAAGAGTTTTTTGATTTCAAGGTTTTAACTCTAAACTCTACACTCTAAACTCTTAATTCGTCTTTTATCTAACCACGTTCCCAACCAAATTACGGATGTTTTGCCACCATATTTGAAAAAAGTTAGCCCGTTCCACCGGTTTGACGACAATTAAATCAACCTGCCCGCAGTTTTTACCGGCGACGCTCGCCACAATCCGGCCGACCTTTTGTCCGGCCCGAACCGGTGCATGTATTACCGGCTCAATTTGGATGGTTTTATCGATTGAACCTTGATAATCCCGTTTTAAGACCGCCGTCAATTCCCCGGCGACTACCACCGGGATCTCGGTCTGTTTACCGCGAAAGACTTTGACGGTTCCGACGGATTCTCCTCCTTTAAAGATCTGGTGGGCTTTATATTTTGAAAACCCGTAATTAAACAACTTGGCGATATCCCGGGAACGGGTATTTAAGTCCGGCGCTTTCATTACTACCGCAATTAACCGCACTCCTTCCCTTTTGGCGGTGGCCACCAGGCAAAATCCGGCCTGGCTGGTAAATCCGGTTTTTAAACCGTCGCAGCCTTTGTAAAAGCGGACCAGATTGTTGGTATTACGTAAATATGACTTGCCGCCCCGGAGGCTGTCGAGCCAGACTCCGGTCCATTGGAACACTTTCGGGTATTTGATAACCTCCCTGCCCAGGATAGCCATATCCTCAGCGCTGGTCATGTTGCCCTCCCCTCCGGCGGAAGGCTCCAATCCGGTAGTATTAACATAATGGGTATTTTTTAATCCCAATTCCTCGGCACGTTTGTTCATCAAAGCGATAAAGTTTTCCTCCGAACCGGCAATATGTTCCGCCAACGCATATGAAGCGTCATTGGCGGATACAATGCAAACCGCCTTTAACAATTCACTTACGGTCATCTGCTCCCCCGGTTCCAGCCAAATCTGTGATCCGCCCATTTTGCACGCTTCAGGTGAAGCGTGAATGACATCGGTTAGTTTTATTTGCCCTTTATCCAGCGCCTCCATGGTTAACAACATCACCATTAACTTGGTCACACTGGCCGGCGGTAGTTTTTTTCCCTGGTTTTGCTGAAATAATATCTCCCCGGAACTCGGTTCCATCAAAATCGCGGCGTGCGAATCGATCTTAAGGACCGGCGGCGCATTGGCGAACACCGCTTCCGTTTGGACAAAAAGCGCAAGCAATATGGTAAGCGCCAAACTGATTATTAATTTTTCCTTCATGGATATCCCTCCCTTTTACAGGCATGAATGCCTACTATAGATCATGTGCAGTATGGGAGAGTTATATGCTTATAAACTGAGGTAAAAAAAATTCCTGTAAATCAGAGATGACTGGAGGCCGATAAACAATAGTGAAAATAATTCTTAACTTTACTTTTTGATACATTTTTACATTTGTTCCACTATCTGTGATTCGGCAGACTCTTTAAAAGATTAAAAAATTCAACGCCCGGAGGGTTACCTTTACCCTCGAATCCACTGTTTTAAGTGATTCGTGACTTGTGACTATCTTTTCAGGGCTTGGGGTTAAATTAAACAGGAGAATATAAAAATCGAAAGGAGATAATCTCATGAAAAAATGCTTATTTCTACTACTGATACTGATTGTTATCTTCTCATCATTAGGAATGGTTGCGATGGCCGAGGATTTCTTTCAGATCAAACTGACCGTATCGGTAATTAATGGGACACCGAATGTCACTTATACGGCGAGTCTTAAGCCCCCGCCCGATGCCCCGAAATTGATTGATTTTTATATGGCGCCCATCAACCAGTCGTTCCCGAATCGACCCCTCGCCAGCGTCTGGACTGATGTATTCCAGGTTGCCAAATATAGTTTTCAGCAAGCGCCCGGCACCTATCAAGCTATTGCGATCTGGGCCCCGGGTCCTACTAAATCAAACATTGTAGTTTATAGTATACCCTAACACCTTATAACACCTTCTCCAAGCCCTTTAAAACCCACCTGTTAATTAAGGTGGGTTTTTTTTATATCGCAGCAACTTAATTTTTATAAAGCGGTTATTTTACTAAATTATATTATATTATCATTTCTAGCGGGAAGATGGGACCGGATAAGATTCCAGCGCAGGTTTGGGTGATTTTTCTGGTGATCTTCGGGTTTTAGTTTTGTAGTAGAGCTTGGGCGGATAAAGCGACTTTACTTTGATTTTCGAAATTTTCCGGGGTCATGCTACCAGTTGCAGAATGACGACGTTTTCTATTGTACTCAATCTCAATAAACTCAAAGAATTCACGCTTAGCTTGCGCTCTAGAAAGATAGATTTTACCATCGATACATTCGGTTTTTAGTGTACTAAAAAAGCTTTCCATTGGGGCATTATCCCAACAGTTACCTTTACGGCTCATTGAACAAACCATGTTATAGCTATTTAAAACTTTCTGATAAGCACAGCATATTGGACACCCCGAACGGAGTGGTGCATCAGACCTTTTAAAGGCCTACAGCGACGGATAGCCATTTTTAACGCATTAATTGCCAACTCTGTAGTCATTGTTTTCGACATGGACCAGCCGACAATTTTCCTGGAGAATAAGTCCATCACAGCAGCCAGATACAACCAACCTTCAAAAGTGCGAATATAATTGCCGGAGAGAAAAATAGTAGGGCCTTGCAGTTTTCCCTATCCACGATTGCTAAAATGAGCAAAGGTGAAATTAATAGACTTATATGCTATAATTAACTTACGTAAAATATTACGTATCAAATTACGCTATAATGAATATAATAGAAAGGAGATGGAACATTGGATGGTGCAACTTTAATGGAAAAACCTTCTTTTACCATGGAGCAAATTATCCAATCCTCGGTAGCGGCCAAACATTTCGGAGCAGTCCGGAAACAGGCTCAAACAGCTCCGGTGGTAATTTTAAATAATGGCACTCCTGACTCCGTTCTAATGAATTACGTTCTATTTGAACAAATGGTACAGCGGCTCCAAGAACTCGAGGAAAAATTATTGGTCGAGAGGATTGAACGGGCGGAGGTAGACCCGGCCTCAGTGGTTCCGGTGGATGACTTCTTCGGTTCACTCAATGAATCGTAATGGCGGATCGGTTTCAAGTGGGTATGCTGGAAGGCGCTCGGAAAGATTTTATGGAATTGGATGGCTCGATACGCCCGATTGTTCAAAAACAGCTTCTTAAGCTAAAAACAAATGCCGATACCATGGGCAAGGAATTAGGGAATTATCACAATGCCAAACTAGCGGGCTGCCGTGAAATTAAACTACTGGAAGCCGGTATTCGCATTGTTTATCAGATTACCGGACAAAGGGTGGATGTGCTGGAGATAGTTTTAATTTTAGCCATCGAGTAGCCATCGAGAAACGGAAGGATTTTCATGCTTTTAAAATTGCGGATAAACGGTTAAATGAATTAAAAGCTTTACCGGAGAA
>JBJKPO010000302.1:0-11513 GCA_046706235.1 Bacillota bacterium
CCCGGTTTAATCCGGGTTATTTTCTCAAGATGGAATCATTTTTAAACGGTAACTTTCATGTAACTCTATAAATTTTGGGCGGTTCGTACGCCTAGTTCAAAATATTTCGACAGCAGCTTGGGAGAAAAGTCCAAACAATGTTCTTCCAAGGGCCTTTCGGGCGATACCACCAGCAATCTTCCACTTCGCCACAACCTTTGATCCATGGCTTTTATTTTTTTTGCCATCCGCAAATCACTGCTGGCAATTTCGGCGGTAAGAATATCAATAACCCGGTGAATTATCGCCAGGATGTGATTGGTTTTCGTAAATTTCGGGAAAACGGGTTCCAGTTTCTCATTAACCGGATAAGTGGTTATAACAATAATTTCAGTGGGGAATTCACCTAAAACCGCGTTTAGCGGGGTTATATCACGTAAACCACCATCAACCCAATATTTCCCCCGGATCTTTACCGGTGGGAAATAAATCGGCATACTGGCGCTGGCAAGCAGAAAATGGTTAAGTTGAAGCCGATCCTCCGGTTTTCGAGTATCCGCGATGTATAACGCGCCATCGTCCAAGGAGACAGTTGGAATAAGCAATGTTTTTCCCTGGGCGAGCCGTTCGGGCGATATAAGGGATTCAATAAAGCGTTTTAAGCCAAACGGCTGGTAAAGGGCGCCTCCAAATAATAATTTGACGATATTAAGTGGACTAAAATAATAAATATCATGGTTTCCTGAAATATTAAGCCATTTGGTTTTTAAAATTTCAATATTGGCGGCTTGTTCCTCCCAATCGCTGCCTTGCGCTAAAAAGGCGGCATTTAACGCACCAACGCTCGTCCCGGAAAACACATCAAAGTCAAGGCGCCGTTCCGTAATTAATTGATAAATGACTCCTGTTTCAAATGCGCCTTTATTTCCGCCACCTGATAAAACCAAAGCCCGTTTCAAGCATCTCCCCCCTCAATACATAATATGTTCGGATAATAAAACCGGGGATGTTGCTTTTGGTATATTTATATTTTTATTAAACTGCGCCGTTCATTACTCTTTATTTCAATACGCGATAAACCCCATACCCGAATTTATTTCGATATCGAAATAGTATATCGGCATATTCGTTAAATACCCGGTTCATTCTAGGAAACAATGCTTGAATCCAATTCATGCGTCGTATCGATAAGACCCGCGTTTCGGAAAAACCGGCGTCCCGAAACATTTGACGCCATTGCTCCTTGGTGGGCAGTTGTTCTATCCCCAATACCGTTTGAAAATCGTTGAATTCATTCCAGGAGAGCGGAACAAGGGCGGTGGCCTCAATTTCAAGTAATATACCCCCTGATTTAAGTACCCGGCAATATTCCGGCAATGTTTTCCTAATATTAGTGAAAATGGTCACTGATTCCGCCAGAACGATATCAAAAGAACATCGGGGAAAGGGGAGATCCATGGCGTCGGCTTGGATCAAGGGAATGTCTAGTGAATAATCAAGCAATTTTTGCCGGGCTTTTTTAAGCATTTCGGGATTGATATCGACGGCGGTGATTTTGCAGGAATGGCGTTTGGCGATATATACCGCTGTCTGGCCGGTACCACAACCCACATCCAATAACGTCGTATCCGGTTTAATGTTCTCATTCCTTAATATCTCTGAAGTCAGCGCCAGCCCACCGGGATGTGCTCCATTTACTTGATATTTCGCTAAACGATCAAGATAAGTCATTTTTTCCACCGTGAGACCTCCAAATTAAAATTATTATTTCATTCTATGAAGATTATGGATTTAAAATGATTTGAAGCCCAAATTTTCAATATTTGTGACAATAGCCGGTATGATTGTAACTTTTGCCTGGTAAATCCGGTGATTGAAATTCATATATTTATTATTAAGCCTTATATATCGCGTTCAATTCAAAACACGCATTATCAGTTGGAGATCTAAAGGTTTTAATTAGAAAAGATAAAGATGCTATAAAATTAAACATAACGTGTATTATAAGGTAAAACGATAAGGAGTGAAACTAGATGGCAGACATTAAGGGACTTTTTGATGGTTTCATCGGTGGTTGCAATCCCTGGTTAATCTTCCTGATCCTGATTTTGTTAGTGGTTGGTTGTTGCGGTGGCGGTTGCGGTGGCGGTTATGGTTGTGGTTGTAACTAAGCTCAAAGCATAGAACCGTAAAAAGACGATCGGACGCTACACTAACTAAGAATACGGATAAAAGGTTATTTGCCTAATACCACTAAAAGGTAAAAAAACGTATTATATAATATGGATGGACAATAAGCCATCCAGCGGAAAGGAGCGAGTTAATAATGGCTGACAATGTAAAGGGATTATTCGACGGTCTATTTGGTGGCGGCTGCAACCCATGGTTGATTTTTCTAATTCTTATTTTATTAGTCGTTGGTTGCTGCGGCGGCGGTTGTTTCGTATAAGTGGAAATTCATTAAACATAGAGCCCGGGGTACCCGGGCTTTTCTTTTTTTATGGATTATGATATTTATCCACACTGGATTAATATAAAAAACAATTGGGATAAAGGAATAAATTCGTGGAATATTGATTATGACTTTCATAACATAGACAGAGGTATAACGAAATGTGAATAATCAGAGAATATTATACCAAAATTACACTGAAACAGGTGATAAAATGAATACGTATGATAATATTGCTCAATATAGCTTAAATCCCGAGATAGCCCGGCAACTCTCCGATGTTTCAATCTCCGCGCCGATGATGGAAGCCATTACTCCCCGGTGGCTGCTGACCTTTTTACCATGGGTACCGGTGAAAGCCGGAGTTTACCGTTTGAATAAAGTCAGAAAATGTTGTGATGAACCCGGTTATAACCCGGCGCTTTACCGGGAAGAACAAATCAATGGCACATTAGATTTATGTAATGAGTATGGCGAGAAAAAGCTCGATCTCATTTCTTGCCATACCGGTGAGCCCGATCTGCCACGGATCTTTCCGGATTATGCGGAAAATCCCCGGGAATATAACTTGAATATGATCCAGACCGTCTTAAAAATCAACACCCGGGTCTCGGATATCTATAATATGCCGATTAATCAATTACAGGAACAAATGCGGCTGACGATTGAAGCCATTTTGGAGCAACAGGAATGGGAGTTGGTGAACAACCGGGAGTTTGGTTTGGTTCATTCGGTGATGCCCGAAATGCGAATCTCCACCCGAAAAGGCGTTCCCACTCCGGATGATCTGGATGCGTTACTGGCACGAGTTTGGAAAAAACCGGCGTTTTTCCTGGCGCACCCGCAAGCCATTGCTGCTTTCGGACGTGAATGTACCCGGCGTGGAGTTCCGCCGGTCGCGGTGAATTTATTCGGTTCGCCATTTATAACCTGGCGGGGTGTGCCACTGGTTCCTTCCGATAAACTAATGGTTAATGATCGATGCAAGACCGACCAGTGCAACGCGGGAACCACCAAAATTTTACTAATGCGGGTCGGCGAACCGGAGCAAGGAGTAATCGGCCTACATCAACCGGGAATTCCGGACGAAATCCGGCCTAGCCTGTCGGTAAAATTCGGTGGTATCGATAATAAAGGGCTTACTCAATATGTGATAAACCTATATTTTTCAATAGCGGTTTTAACCAATGACGCTTTGGGCATGCTGGATAATGTCGAGGTGGGTTTATACTATGACTATGTATAATTTGGAGCCGATAAGTCAATTGGCGAATTCTATTTATCAAAAAGATTTTGTTCCGGCATCGCAACGGGATATTTCTACGGTTTCCCCTGAACCAAATTTTCGGACTGCTTTTCAGGAAGAGAACGGTGTTGTAAAATCGGTTTCCACCGCTAAAGTTGATTTGGTACCGGTTCATGACTACTATTTTCTTAAAAGCCTCCCGGTACGGAACAATACGGCGGCATCCTCACATCGTCCCGTTATTTTGACTTATGATCCGGCGGAAATCCGCCGGGATTTTCCCATTTTCGAGCGACAGATCAACGGACACCCCTTGATTTGGTTTGATAATGCCGCGACCACTCAAAAACCGTTGACTGTAATCGATACTGTAAACCGGTTTTACCGGGAATGTAATTCCAACGTCCATCGCGGCGCACATACACTGGCGAATCGGGCCACCGAAGCTTACGAAAAAGCCCGGGAGAAAGTCCAACAATTTATCGGAGCATTCTCCAGCACTGAGATCATATTTGTCAGGGGCGCCACCGAGGCCATTAATTTGGTAGCCCGGAGCTATGGCCGAACCTGGCTGCGTAAAGGGGACGAAATTTTAATATCGGTTATGGAACATCATTCCAATATTGTACCATGGCAAATGGTTTGTCAAGAAACCGGCGCCGTTATCCGTCCCATTCCCATCAACGACCGGGGCGAAATCATGCTGGGCGAATATGAAAAACTATTATCCCACCGGACCAAGATGGTAGCCCTTACTCAGGACTCTAATGTCCTGGGAACCATTAATCCGGTTGGACTTATAACCGAAATGGCCCATTATTACGGTGCGAAAGTTATGGTTGACGGCGCCCAGGCCGTCCCCCATTTTATAGTGAATGTTAAAACCATTGATGCCGATTTTTATGTATTTTCCGGCCATAAAATATACGGACCCACTGGAATCGGAGTTCTTTACGGTAAACGGGAACTGTTGGAGGAAATGCCTCCCTGGCAAGGCGGCGGTGGAATGATTAAACAGGTGAGTTTTAAAGAAACAACTTATAACGATCTTCCGTATAAGTTTGAAGCCGGGACGGTTAATATCGCCGATGCAGTAGGACTGGGAACGGCGGTTGACTATTTGAGGCAAGCCGGTATGGCTGGTATCGAATTTCACGAACAGGAACTAACAGGTTACGCCACTAAGTTATTAAGTGAAATCCCGGGTTTACGCCTGTTTGGAACATCACCGCATAAGGCTGGTGTCATCTCATTTATAATTCAAGATATCCCGTCCGATGATTTGGCTCATTTGCTGGATCAAAACGGCATTGCGGTCCGGGTGGGCCATCATTGCGCTCAACCGTTAATGGAGCGATACAGTCAAAAGAGTATGCTCCGGGTTTCGTTTGGCCTTTACAACACCCGCGAGGAGGTTGATAAGCTGGGTGAAATTATCCGGCAAGCATCAAATAAAAATTATATTAAATAACCAATATTATCAACCACGAAACACACGAAAAGCACGAAAAAGTAAACAAGATTTTATTTCGCGTGCTTTCGTGTATTTCGTGGATAAAATCAAAAGATTCATCAGTGGTTTTATGTTATAAAGAAGTATTACTCACACCGATTCCTAAATAATCTAGTGAAAAGGCCGAATGATTTTGCCGTCCGGATAAACAAAAAAGCAAGATATAATTTATCTTGCTCGAGATTTGAATTTAATCTCATTTAACATCTTTTAAATCTTTATTGTTTTTTAGCGTTTTATATAATACCGCCACCGCCGCAACAACAACAAACAATTACCAGAATGACAATTATCCATAAAAATCCTCCGCCAAAACCACCACCACATCCGCATCCACCGTCAAATCCCATGATTCACACCTCCTAGAAGCAATTGATGAGAGTTATTTTTTATATATTATTAAAAAGTTTACATCGTGGGAACGTGGTTTTGTAACATAATTAAAGAATTGGGCCGGAATATGCATAAAACCGACGACCTATAACACGTACACGCGAGTGATGCTTTTTACCTGGAAACAATCCCGATGTAATGAATAAAATATTTTATAATCGAGAATGAAGGTGAATCTTTTGTCATCACAAGGTTATTGGGAACAAAAAATTGCGCCGGAGCTTCGACGATTGGATTTGAGAGCAGCCAGCAATTACCACCGGGTAATCGTAGAGTTATCAGGAAACGATATCCGTGAAATTCAAGCTATTGTTGACGCCAATCAAGGAAAATTGCATAAAAAAACCAATATTATACCGTCATTAGTAGCGGAGGTCCCGTTTTCAGCAATCGAAGCTTTGGCCAAATCGAAACAAGTAAAACGGATTTGGCGGGATAATCCGATTAAGATTATATGAGGTGATCCACCTTGGATATAGAAAAGCTGGATTTGGCGCATCGGGTATTTTTAGCGGTCGGACCTCAGATGGATAAGGAGTTTTTTAAAAAATTATTATTTATTACCACCATGCTTTCCGACCGGGAAACCGGAGACGAATTAAAGAGGATTCTCCAAAGATTATAATATAAAAATATCTCCGCTAAAAAGTGGGAGATATTTTTTGACTTTTTGTTGGTAAATTATAAACTTGATTCCAGCCGGTTAATCAATGATTTTGAAAAAAATTGTCCAATTAAGGCCATTAACGTTTTTTGAATTAAATCATCTCGTTTTTGTTTAATCAAATCCGCGGAAACCCCCATTTTTTCCGTAGCCATGGTGATCAGATGATAACCGAGTATTTGCGTCATTGGATTGGAATTTTGGGTCGCATCCAATTTCAAAATTCGTTTCAAATCAAGAACTCCGGCCCCTTGAAGATTCCGGCCCAGACCAAGGCTCCGGGCATTTTTGGTAAGCAGATATTTTATTTTATCCGGTTTTAATGACGGCCATTTCTGAATAATTTGAGCAACCGCCCCGGAAACCATTGGGGTTGACATAGAGGTGCCGGTTAAAGTACGGTAGCTACCTTTAACATTAAGGGAGGTAATATTAGTACCGGGAGCCACCAAATCCGGTTTTAACACCCGATCGACGGTGGGTCCCCTGCTGGATGTCCGGTTTAAAAGATCATCGCCGCTGGTGAGAGTCTGGCGATCATCAACATTACCAACAGTTATTATTTTCGGATTAATTCCCGGTGTATCGATGGTTTTTGCACCGGGGCCTTCATTACCGGCAGCGGCGCAAACGGTTATTCCTCTCCGCCAGGCGGCGCTTGTTACCCGGCATAATGGATCGAAACGGCATGATTCCTGGGCGGGCGAACCAAGTGATAAATTTATTACCCGGATTTTCAAGCTTTCGAAATTATCAAGGCACCATTCAATACCTGATATAAGATTGGATATACTACCGCTTCCTTCTTCATCCAATACTTTTACTCCTACCAGCATAGCTTCCGGAGCCATTCCCTTATATTTGCCACGAGAAGTAACGCCGTTTCCGGCAATTATGCCAGCTACATGAGTGCCGTGGCCATTGTCGTCATAAGGAATGGTTTTCTGGTTGACTAAATCATTCCAGGCTAAAATACGGTTTTGAGGAAAAGACAAGTCCCGGTGAGGATAGATACCGGTATCCAGAACCGCGATAGCTACACCTTTTCCGGTGTAACCCGATTGTTGAGCTTTTAACCCTCCGACTGTCGGAACCGCCGAGTCTAAGCGGATCGAAACCGGCGCATCATGCCAGATTCTTTTAACATACCGTAACCGGGCTAATTCTTCCAATGAAAGATAAGGAAGTTCGATTGCCAATGAGGGTAACAGCCGTATTTCACGGTAGACTTTACCTTGGTTGGCGTCAATTAAAGAAATTACCCTATCGATCCGTTTGCCGGAAATCTCAATAATTAGACGATGTTTATCATCGAGTTGTTTGGAGAAATCCGGTTTTCGTAATGGATGACCGAGTTTCATTCTCCAGTTGGAGAAATACATTTGATTCACCACCAATGCTGTTTGTCATACGATAATGCTTATTTTAATAATATATTCGGTGGGGAGGCAAGGTTACCGGAAAAAAAGCATAAGATAGGGGAAAGTGGGCCGGGGAAAAAATATCGGGACATTTAAAATTGTTATTGTGAATTAACGGCCAAACAGTTATAATTAGGTTACAAGTGAATATATTGTTTTCTTAAAAGTTCAAGGTGCTTGCGTGTAATGCTGACGCATACACGTTTTAAAAGGGAAACAGGTGCAAATCCGGTGCGGTCCCGCCACTGTAAAAGGGGAGCCTGCCACATAAAAGCCACTGGGAAACCGGGAAGGCGTGGACGGTGATGAGCCTTAAGCCAGGAAACCTGCCTTGAATTAATATGGTCTTTGGCCATATTTTGATTTATCACAACCTACGGAGGATAGGAGGGTGATTCATTTGCCGCAATCAGTTAAGCCTTTAATCCGTTCCCCGGGTTTAAGGCTTTTTAGTTTGGAAGGTATTTTGTATCAAACGGGGGAGGTTAGATCTTGAAAAAGGCATTTATTTACATTTTTAGTATTTTATTAATCAATAGCTATTTCATTATGAATATCAGTATGGCGGAAACTACGGATTTTGAAACTACCGATGAAGAGGTAGTGGTCACCGCCACCCGCACCGCCCGACCAGTTTCACAATCGCCGGGGATCACTGAAATTACTACCAAGGAAGAAATTGAAAACCGTGGCGCCGGCACGGTTGCGGAAGCTATTGCCGCTGATGGAATTACGGTGGCTGTTTACGGAGGAACCGGAGGGGTTGCTTCGGTTCAATTGGACGGAAGTTCCGCGGAGCAAACTCTGGTTTTAGTAAATGGGATTGCCGCCAATACCGGTTGCGCCGGATCGGCGGATTTAAGCTATTTTCCCACCGTGGGTATTCGGAAGATTGAAACCGTTCATGGACCTTTATCAGCACTTTACGGTTCCAGCGCTTTGGGCGGAGTCGTCAATATCATAACCGATTTAACCGGTACTTCTCAAAACAGGATTACATTAAGTGGAGGCAGTTTCAACTCTCAAAACTGGGGTGCCGGTTTTCAGCAACCCGGCTGGGGTATCGCCGCGGGCGGAAGTTTCACCGGCGGATACCGGGAACGTTCTCAAACTCAAGTTTATTATCTAACGGGTCAATACAATTTAGTTGATGCTCAAGATCAATGCATAAAATTATATTGGCAATACCTGTCCCGTTACGGAGAAATTCCCGGAGGTTTGTCATATCCTTTGCCGGATGCGGAACAAAACGACCAAAACTGTTCCGTCAATTTAAACGGAAAAAGTCAATTTTGGCTTGGTCAATGGGAGTACAAGGTTTACAGTCAGTTTTTGGACAACCGTTATTATGAGTTTTCAATTCCCTACCGTCATCAAACCTGGAATAACGGGGTGGACTGCGCCGGGTTTTATGACTTGGGCAATCAAGAGCTGTTAGCCGGATTAAGTCTGAAACATCAATATTTTGATAGCACCAATAGCGGTAATCACACCCAAAATGACGGAGGAATCTTTTTGCAAGACAGTTTGCCGTTAAATAAAAGATTAACGGTGATTGCCGGAGTGCGTTACGATTATAGCACCAATTACCAGTCGCCTTTGTCGCCGCGGATCAGTTTGAATTATGATGTAAACGACTTTTTTACGGTTAAATGCGGTTACGGAAAGGCATTCCGGGCGCCGACCATCAACGAATTATACTGGGACCAACCAGCCTTTGGGATGTACGGTAACTCTAACTTGAAACCGGAGGAAGGCGAGCGTTTCGACCTAATCGGGGAATGGAAACAAAAAACACAATCTTTTACCGCGGATCTGTATCTTTCTAATGTTACCAATGGAATCAAATGGGTTGATCCGGAAGGGGATTTTACCTATACGGTGGCTAATATTGATAAAATGAAAACATACGGCCTAAATCTTAATTGGGAAAAAGCTTGGAACGAACAAATCACCGGCACAATTGGTTACCAATGGCTGGATGAGAGAGCTTGGGAAGAAGCCAGCCAATATTATAGCAAAAATATGAATACATTTGGTGAAAACCAGTTAAATCTAGGGCTGAGAGCGAAGTTTAAACTCTGGCAATGCCAGGCCGGATGGAAATTGGTCACTGGCCGGAGCAACCAAATGCCGGATTATAATGTCATGAATTTAAGCCTGAATTACCAGCCCAATCAAAATCTGGCATGGGTGTTGGCCGTTGATAACTTGACCAACCATGATTATCAAGTGATTAAGGACTACCCGATGCCCGGCGTCGCGGTTAAATTAAGCATGAATTATACTTATTGAGGTCGATGCATTGTTTATCAAATGTTTGCTTGGTTCAATCGTCATCCATATTTTAATAATCGCCGTGGTAGGCATGGGCCTACCCGGCCCTTCCTTTTTTATCAATAAAACTGAGTTTTTTGAGTTGGTGAGTCCATCTTCGGAAAATCAAGCGCCGGTGAGTAAAGGGATTAAACCGGCAAGTCACCGGTCCGAAACCAAACCGGACCCTTCAAAAAAAGAACAGGCTGATTTTCGATATCAGACAACGACTGATTTCAACCGGCAAATTTCCGAAAACAGGGAAATCGATAATCCTATTAATGAGAACAATGAAACAACCAATCAGGCATTACCGGTTGAGATCGAGGTTGAAAATCAAGGGGATCAAAATAAAGAGTCGGGTATCAATTCGGGAGTTGTTGATAATCATTCTTTCAAATCCCCAACAACAGCAGCCGCGCCTGATGAACCATCCGATCTTTCCGAAAATATTAATTTTAAGTCGCCGCAGCCAATTTATCAACCGGAACCGGTTTATCCGGTTACCGCCCGCCAGAATAACTGGGAAGGCATGGTAACCGTAAAGGCGGAAATCGACAAGGACGGCAAGATTGGCGTGGTGGAACTTTTAAAATCATCCGGTTATGCCCTTTTGGATCGGAGTGCCATTAAAACGGTTAGGAAATGGCGGTATAAACCGGCAACGCGGCAAGGTGAGCCGGTTGCAAGCTACCGGCGAATTACAATAATATTCAAGCTGGAGGATTAATCATGCAAATCCTTAAACAGGGCGGTTTTTTTATGATCCCGCTTTTATTATGCTCGGTGGTAATGGTGGCTATTATCGCCGAACGAATTATTATATTTGGCCAAATCATGAAAAAACCTTTGATTACTTATGATAATCTCGATAGAATAATTCAAAAACTGCGCTATCGCTTAATGCCGCTATATACCGTCCTGGTTATTTCCCCAATGATGGGCTTGATCGGCACTGTAATTGGACTGATGCGCAGTTTTCATTTATTGGGCAGTCAGGAGGCCATCACCGATCCGGTGATCATTAGCCAGGGAATCAGCGAAGCCTTGATTACCACCGCCACCGGCTTGATTATCGCCGTGATTTCCACTATCTTTTATAACTATTTCAATTATCGCTTGGAAAATTATGTACAAGAGTATAACAGTGAACAATGTACAATGAACAACGAGCAATGATTAAAAGTACTAGAGAGTTTTATAATCGATAATTGTTAACTATAATTGATAATTGTAATGAGGAAAGTGTGATCGAATGTTCAAGCCCATCAAACTGCCGCCGTTACCCCCGGCCAAACTGGAAATCATCAATTTGATTGATGTATTAATCACTTTGATTGCCTTTTTCATGCTGACGGCCGTTTTTGCAGAAAAGGGCCACCGGTTGAATATCCGACTTCCGAAAGCCCCAAATAGCGTTTCCGCTGCTGTTCAAAACAAGGGAGCTACAAAGCTCGAAATCGGGATTGATAGGGAAAATCAAGTTTATTTTAAAGGCCAGCCGATCAAAGAAGCGGAATTATTAAGAT
>JBJKPO010000303.1:0-9915 GCA_046706235.1 Bacillota bacterium
CTGTTTACTTCCTATGGTCATGCCGTAGCTGTGATTGATATTTTTAGCACACTGTTAAATGGAGCAACGTTATACCCGTATGATATCAAAAACGAAGGAAATTTGGAAAAGTTATCCGGTTGGTTAAGGGATGAGGAGATAACTATCTATCATTCCGTGCCTACATTATACCGTTACTTTATGGGAAATATTAAAAAAGAAGAGTTTCCGCAAATCCGGCTGGCAATACTGGGAGGAGAAGCTGTAACTAAAAAAGACGTGGAATTATATAAAAGATTCTTTGCGGATAATTGTATCTTGGTTAACTTTTTTGGGGCTACCGAAATAATGGTGGCGGCGTTTTATTTTATAGATAAACGGATGGAAGTAACTCAAACTATAGTACCAATTGGTTATATGGTGGAAGGCATTGAGGCTTATATTATCGATGAATACAATAAAGAAACAACGGTAAATGGAATCGGAGAAATAGTGTATAAGAGTGAATATCTTTCTCAAGGATATTGGAATTTACCTAAAATGACTTCGGAAAGATTCACGGAAGAATTCGGCGCGAAACGGGTATATCATAGTGGCGATTTAGGACGTTTATCGCCCGAAGGGTATCTTGAATATTTAGGCAGAAAGGATTTTCAAGTAAAGATTAGGGGTTATCGAGTAGAACCTGAAGAAATAGAGGGAGTCCTTGATAGTGTTAACGGAGTCCAAAAGAGTATTGTTGTTCCTTTTAAAGAGGAGAAGGATGAGAATTATTTAGTTGCATATTACCTAACCAATGATGGTGTTCGGCTTGAAGCAGAATTAAAAGAGATCATCAAACAGAAATTACCGGATTATATGATGCCTGCACATTTTATTCAAATTGATCAAATTCCATTAACTCCTACCGGGAAAGTAGATCGAAAAGCGTTACCCAAGCCCGGTGATATTTTTAAGGTGAGGCAAGACAATTTTGTTGCACCGGAGGGAGAAATCGAAGCAAGACTTTCGTTTCTTTGGCGGGAAGTATTAAATGTCGAGAAGATAGGAGCAAATGATGATTTCTTTGAATTGGGAGGACACTCGTTAAAAGTTACTATTCTAATTACCAAAATCCATAAAGCTTTCAATGTGGAACTATCATTGGAAGAGATATTTGAAAGACGTACTGTTAAAGAACAAGCCGAGTATATAAAGAGTTTGGAAAAAAGTATCTATTCATCGATAGAACCAACCGAGGAGAAAGATTATTATTTGGTGTCATCCGCCCAAAAGCGGATGTTTATTCTTAACCAGATAGAGGGGGATAGAACCAGTTATAATACACCGGTGGCTTTAATAATAGAAGGTATACTAAACTATGAGCGTCTAGAATGGATATTTATAGAATTAATTAAAAGGCATGAATCCTTCAGGACGTCATTTAAATTGATTGATGGCGAACTGGTGCAAGAAATACATAAACAAGTGGATTTTCAGATAAATTACTACGAATCCGAAACAGAAAATGTTAACGATATTATAAAAAAGTTTATTCAACCGTTTGACTTGGGCCAAGCGCCGTTGCTTCGGATGGGTTTAATAAAAATATCAGAGAACAAACACATTTTAGTTTTTGATACACATCATATCATTATGGATGCGACATCCATGGGTATTGTAATTAAAGAATTCGCGGCTTTATATAGCGGGGAAAACTTACCGGAATTAAGAATTCAATATCGGGATTTTTCGGAGCGGCAGAATAAGTTTTTACAGACAGACTATGCGCGGCGGCAGGAAGAATATTGGTTACATCAATTTAAGGGAGAAATACCAGTATTAAATCTGCCGGCCGATTACCAACGGCCGATGGTTCAAAGTTTTGAAGGGGATAGGATTAGTTTTGCAATTGGAATGGAATTATTGAAAGGCCTAAAAACAATTTGCCGGGAGACGGGAGCGACACTCTTCATGGTTTTACTGGCCGCTTACAATGTCTTGCTATCTAAATATACCGCTCAAGAAGACTTGGTAGTTGGGACGCCAATAGCAGGGAGACTCCATGACGACTTAGAGAATGTAGTAGGACTATTTGTGAATACCCTGGCTTTAAGGAATCAACCAACCGGTGCAAAAACTTTTAAGGAATTTTTAGTTGAAGTGAAAGAGAAGGCGCTAAAGGCTTACGAGAACCAGGAATATCAGTTCGATGAATTGGTGGAACATCTCGATATAAAAAGAGATATTAGCCGGAATCCATTATTTGATGTGATGTTTGTATTGCAAAATACCAATTTCAATAATAGCGGTTTGACGGAACAGGGGTTACGGTTGAGTTCTTACGATTATGGAAATAAAACCGTTAAATTTGATTTGACTCTAGAAGCATTTGAGATACAAGAAGGGGTGGAATTCCGTTTGGAATATTGCACCAAACTTTTCGGGAAAGAAACAATCCAACGGATGATCGGACACTTCCTGAAAATTTGTAATCAAATAATTGAAAATCCCGCGATTAAACTTTCGGAAGTCGAACTTTTGACAGACGAGGAAAAACGGCGGATCCTTTTTGAATTCAACGATACCAAGGCTGAGTACCCGGATGACAAGACCATCCATGAATTATTTGAGGAGCAAGTGGAAAGGATGCCTGAAAATACAGCGGTAGTTTATGAAGAACAGACCCTAACATACCGGCAATTAAATGAGAAAGCAAATCAAGTTGCATGGTTATTACTTAAAAAAGGAGTTAAATCCAGTGAAATCATTGGAATAATGGTGAACCGATCCATAGAGATGGTTATTGCTACACTGGGGGTTTTAAAAGCCGGCGCCGCATATTTGCCAATTGATCCTGATTATCCGGAGGAACGTATCAAATACATGCTTATTGATAGTGATGTCCATATATTATTAACCCAATCTCATCTGGTAAACAATTTAAAACTTCAGCAGGAGATGATTTACTTAGATACAGAGAACGTGCCAAATGTTGAAAATATTAATAACAAGTCGGAGAGTAACCCCAAAAATTTAGCATATATTATTTATACTTCCGGTACAACCGGCAAACCGAAAGGGGTAATGATCGAACACTATAATGTAGTCCGGTTATTATTTAATAATCGGTTTCAATTTGACTTTTCCCAGCATGATGTTTGGACAATGTTTCATTCATTTTGTTTTGATTTTTCAGTTTGGGAGATGTATGGGGCTTTACTATATGGTGGGAAATTAGTTATAGTTCCCAAAGCAATCGCGCGGGATAGTAAAGAATATCTAAGACTGTTAAAGATAAACCAAGTTACTATATTAAATCAAATTCCCACCGCATTTTACAATTTAATCGAAGAGGAGTTACAGCACCACACCAATGAACTTCAACTTCGTTATGTCATCTTTGGAGGCGAAGCACTGCAGCCCATACGGTTAAAGAATTGGAAAGCAAAATACCCCTTGACAAAATTAATCAATATGTATGGTATTACCGAAACAACTGTGCATGTTACTTATAAAGAAATCACTGATAATGAAATTAAATATAATATTAGTAATATTGGGAAACCAATACCAACCTTGTCCACATATATTGTTGATCGGAACATGAACTTACTCCCCGTCGGGGTTCCAGGAGAATTACTGGTAGGTGGGGATGGAGTAGCCAGGGGTTATTTGAACCGTCCTGAATTAACGGCCGAACGTTTTATTAAAAATCCTTATCTAGCTGGAGAAAGGCTTTATCGTTCGGGAGATTTGGTCAAACTATTACCGAATGGAGAAATGGAATATTTAGGGCGTATTGATCAACAAGTAAAAATCAGAGGATTTCGGATAGAATTAGGGGAGATTGAAAACCGGTTAATAAAAAATAATAAGATTAAAGACGCAGTAATTATTATTAATGAAGACGAGAATGGTTGTAAATATCTTTGTGCCTATATAGTCTGTATTCAAGATGTAACCATATCTGAGATACGGGAATATTTAGCCAAAGAGCTGCCGGACTATATGATTCCCTCCTATTTTGTGCAATTGGAGAAACTGCCCCTAACTTCAAACGGCAAAGTAAACCGGAAATTATTGCCGGAACCTGATGAAAGCCTTCGTGAAGAAAGCTACGAAGCTCCCCGTAATGAAACTGAAAAAAAAATCGCCCGAATCTGGGCTCAAACCGTGGGGCTCCCAAAGGTGGGGATTAACGAAAACTTTTTTAGTCTGGGTGGCGACTCCATCAAAGCAATTAGTTTGGTTAGCAACATGAATAAACTATTGGGGACTAATATCCGGATCAAGGATTTATATCTCAATCGAACAATCAAGGAATTGCTGCCTCGCCTTACTAAAGCGGACATCCCTCAAGTTGAAACCGATCTAAAAGAAGGCTTAAAAATAATCGAAGTTACCAGGCAGGGGATTCTCAATAACCCGCAACTTGGATCCCTACTGCCGGAAGATTGGGAAAAATTTTATCCTTTGAGCCAAATTCAACAGGGGATGGTTTTCTTTTCCAGATTAAAACCGGAAGAACCGTTATATCATGACCAATTTACCTATTTTGTCAAGTTTACAGCCTTTGATGTTGAAATTTTTAACCGGACGTTAAAACTGTTGGCCCTTAAGCACCCGATTCTTCGAACAACCTTTAATACGGAACAATTTCATGAACCGCTTCAAATTGTGCATCGGGAGCTAATATATAAAATAAAGATGGAGGATTTATCATCACAGACAAGGGCAGATCAAGAACAAACGATTATGAAATATATTCAAGCCGATCTAGAAGATAAGTTCAAATTTATGAATGATTTGTTATGGCGAATGCGAGTCTTTAAATTGGATGATGAAAACTATTGTATTATATTAACTTGTCAGCATACGATTTTGGACGGGTGGAGCTTGGCTTCGTTAATTACGGAAATCATAGACTGTTATCTGAAGCTCGTAAGTGGCGAGGAATATGAATCCGGGCAATTGAGGAGTAGTTATCAAGACTATGTGGCGATTAATCTCGCAAGAAAGGTAGCGCCCGAAACCAAAGAGTTTTGGAATCAGGTTTTGCGGGATTATACCAGAAATAAGTTGCCTTTTAATATTTCGGGAAAGAGAATAAACAATGTGATTGGGAGTAAGATATTCCGCAAAAGTATCAGTATTGAGTTGCTGCGGGCTTTGGAGAATCAATCGAGAGTACAAGGTTTTCCATTGAAGACGCTCTATTTGAGCGCCTATATTTATTTATTAAGTATCATCACTACTGAAAAAGATATCGTAACCGGGGTTGTAACTCACGATCGGCCGGCCATTGAAGATAGTGAAAAGGTCTTAGGCTGTTTTTTAAACACAATTCCGATTCGGGTCAAGCTTGAACCAAAAATTATAAAACGAAATTTGTTAAGATTAGTAAATGAATATCTCAATACTGTGAAAGCACATGAATTATTTTTAGCCAATATCGCTGAAATGATTGGGGAACATCACCAACCGAACGGGAATCCGTTTTTTGATACCTTATTCAACTTTACTCACTTTTATGTTCTAGAAAAAATTCAATCTATAAAAGGAGTGGGAAATTCGGATTATCATAACCTAAAGTTGGAATCCAACGAGATGACGAATACTTTGTTTGATTTGGAAGTACATAAAGGTTCGGATTATGCGGTTTTACAAATTAAATACTCACCCAATTATTTCAGCGCTCAGGATATCGAGACTGCCGCCAACCTGTATCTTAGAATCCTGGAACAGTTCACCGTCTTGAATGATCAAGAATTAGAGAACGAGAAACTACTGACTGAAGCTGAAAAACAACGGATTATTTACGATTTTAATAATACGCGAACAGAGTACCCGCAAGAAAAAAACCTCCATCAATTACTTGAAGAACAGGCGAAACGAACTCCCGATAATATTGCTTTGGTGTTCGAAGATCAGGCGATCACTTATCAAGAATTAAACGCCAAGGCAAATCGATTGGCAAGATTATTGCTGGAAAAGGGTGTGAAGTCCGGTGATCAAGTGGGTTTAATTACGGAGCGAGGCTTTGCCATGATCATCGGAATGTATGCGATCCTTAAATGCGGGGGTGCTTATGTACCGATAGATCCCGAATATCCAAGCGCCAGAAAAGAATATCTGGCTGGTAATTCTAACGTTACCGCCATCTTGAGCGATCGAGAATATGGCTTGAAAGAACCGGATGCTATCAAAATAAAGCTTGATTTTTCCGAATTAGAGGGGTACACGGCGACTAACCCGAACCTGATGAAAGACTCGCATGATTTGGCTTACATCATCTACACCTCGGGCTCCACCGGACAACCCAAGGGGGTCATGATCGAACATCATTCCGCGGTCAATCTGATTACCTGGGTGAATTCCGAATTTCAGGTGAATGAAAAAGACGCCTTGCTCTTTATTACTTCCATGTGTTTTGATTTGTCCGTGTACGACATCTTCGGGATGTTAGCCGCCGGTGGACGAGTCGTCATCGCCCGTAAAGAACAGGTCCAAGACCCCGAAGAATTAAAACGGCTTTTGGCAAAAGAGAAAATAACCTTCTGGGATTCGACGCCTTCGACCATGAATTATTTAATAAATGCATTGGAGGATAAAGGCGAGGAATTTCGACAGGATGATTTAAGGGTGGTATTTATGAGCGGAGACTGGATTCCGGTTAAACTGCCGGAAAGAATCAAGCGGTTCTTTCCTAATACTAAGGTAATCAGTTTGGGTGGGGCAACGGAAGGGACAGTCTGGTCGATCTATTATCCGGTTGAAACGGTTACCGAGTATCAGACCAGTATTCCCTATGGCAAACCGGTAAATAACAACTATTTTTACATATTGGACGAGAAGATGAACATTGTGCCCGAAGGAGTAGCCGGAGAATTACATATCGGGGGAGTAGGGGTGGCCCGGGGTTATATGAATGATCCGGAGCGGACGCGAGCCTCATTTATCAAGAATCGGTTTTTGGATTCACCCCGGGAAATGATGTATAAAACCGGTGATTTAGGCAGAATGTTACCGGATGGCAATATTGAATTTCTCGGCAGAAGCGATTATCAAGTTAAAATACGCGGGTTCAGGGTAGAAATCGGAGAAATCGAGCATCAACTCATAAAACATTCATTAATTAAAGAAGCGGTAGTGGTAGCGAAAACCGATCCGGCCGGCGATAAGTATCTTTGTGCATATATCGTCTTGCGTCAAGAAGTAACCATGTCAGAAATCAAGGGATATTTAACCAAAGAATTGCCGGAGTATATGATCCCTACATATTTTATTCCCTTAGCAAAATTGCCGCTAACCGCCAATGGTAAAATAGATCGGAATGGATTGCCGGAACCGGAGGGGAACCCGGACCTCGGGAAAGAATATCAAGCGCCGGGGAATAAAACCGAGGCAAAATTGGTTGATATTTGGCAAGAAATATTAGGAGTTCCGCGAATTGGGATTCGGGATAACTTTTTCGACCTGGGTGGACATTCATTAAAGGCTACCACCCTGGTGGGTAGAATCAATAAAGAATTTGAAGTGGAGATTCCACTACGGGAGATCTTCAGCCGGCCGACCATCGGTGAATTGGCCGGACTCATCAAAGAAAGTGAACGGAAACAGTACCTGGCCATTAAGCGGACTGAACTGAAAGAATATTATTCTTTATCGTCAGCCCAGAAAAGATTATTTATACTTCATCAATTTGAAAATACCGGAACTGGCTACAATATGCCTACGGTAATGGTAATTGAGGGAAATCTTAACTTGGCACGATTAGAAGAAATCTTGAAATCTCTGATTGCCCGTCATGAATCATTTAGGACCTCATTTGAAATAATTGATGGGGAACCGGTCCAACGGATTCATTCGGAGGTTAATTTTGAGCTTGTTCGATTTTATTTAACCGATGATCTTGAACCTAACATAATCCAAGACCGTATCAACGATATTATTACTAATTTTATCCAGCCTTTCAATTTAATTGAACCGCCTTTATTTAGGGCTGGATTAATCATACTCCCGCGCGCGCGCGCGAATAATAGTCAGATATTTATGTACGATATGCACCACATAATATCGGATGGAACCTCCATGGAGATTTTTCGAACTGAATTAATCCGCGCCTATAATAATGTTGAACTTCCGATCCTTAATCTTCAGTATAAAGATTTTTCCGAATGGCAAAATAAGACCTTTATGACGAGTGCAATTGTGCAACAGGAGACATACTGGTTAAAACGTTTTGAAGGCGAGATTCCTAAACTAAATCTGCCCACCGATTATCCACGGCCATTTCAGCAGAGTTATGAAGGCAGTTATATCGGTTTTAGTTTTGGAAAAGATTTAAGTAGTGAAATCTCCCATTTATGCTTGGAAACCGGAACTACTTTATTTATGGTTCTATTAGCGTCATATAATATACTTTTAGCAAAATATTCGGGACAAGAAGATATCATTATTGGGACTACGATTGCCGGCAGGCCCCATATAGATCTTGAGAATATTATCGGTGTGTTTATAAATACTTTGGCCTTGCGAAACTTTCCTGAAAAAAATAAAAGTTTTCGGGAGTTTTTAGACGAGGTTAAAGCAAGTTCGTTGGATGCCTATGAAAACCAGTCGTATCAATTTGAAGAATTAATCGATAATTTGAGTCTGCCAAGGGATATAAGCCGAAATCCTTTATTTGATACCATGTTTGTAGTTCAAAATTTTGCAGTTCAAAATACCGACCCCCAAAATATCGAGATTCCCGGCCTAAAGTTTACGCCTTATGAACTTGAAAATCGGCCGGCTAAGTTTGATTTATTTTTACAAGTATTTAAAAAAGACGATGGGGAAATTGAATTTGGTATCGAGTATTGTTCCAAGTTATTTAAACGAGAGACAGCTCGGAGTATGGGAAGACATTTCATTTATTTGTTGCAACAAATTGTAAAAAATCCGGATATTCAACTATTAAATCTGGAATTGCCGGATAATAACGAGAAAATGAAAATACTTTATGAATTTAATAACAATAATGGTGAATTCCCTTCCAAACAAACCATTTGTAGTTTATTTGAAGCCCAAGTAGAAAAGACTCCCAATGATATTGCAATTATTTGTAACGATCGGAAATTAACATATTCTGATTTAAATAGCGAGGCTAACAAATTAACCAATTTCCTAATTACTCAATTGAATATTGGCAGCGAATCATTAGTTGGCGTTTTATTGGAAAGATCACATTATATGATTATTGCGATTTTAGGTATTCTCAAAGCAGGGGCCGCTTATGTGCCAATCGATCAAGGTTTTCCAAAAAAACGGATTCAAACAATAATTGATGATGCGGGGATTCGAGTTATAGTTTCAACCCGGAATCAGATTGATTTATTAAATCAGCTTCAGAGTACATGTGAATCATTTGATACATATTGTAGCGAAGCTACAATTAAAAAATTGTCCAGAAAGTTTGCTGGAGAAACAAACTTTTTTAAGACAATTACATATGTTTGTATTGATTCGGAAGTACTTAAAGACCCGAATGCACCTAAAGTATCTAATATTAATTCAAGTAATTTGGCTTATGTTATTTATACCTCCGGTTCAACCGGGAAACCAAAAGGAGTGTTGATTGAACATAAAGCTGTAACCAATTTCATACAAGCAATAACTGATATCATCGACTTTTCATCATTCAAAACAATTTTAAATTTGACAAATATATCTTTTGATATATTTGTTTTAGAGACATTGTTGCCACTTACGAAAGGTTTAACAATAGTAGTTGCTAATGAAAATGAACAAAACAATCCCAAATTAATCAATAGATTAGTAAACGAAAATAACATTTCTATGCTTCAAGCGACGCCATCAAGACTTAAAATTCTGCTTAGTGACAGTAATAATATTTCGTTTTTTGGAAAATTAACTGAAATAATGATTGGAGGCGAGGTTTTAACCGAAAAG
>JBJKPO010000304.1:0-2035 GCA_046706235.1 Bacillota bacterium
AAATCAATCTGGGTAATATCCCCGGTAACGACAACCCGGGAGCCAAATCCCATTCTGGTAAGGAACATCATCATTTGTTCGGGGGTAGTATTTTGGGCCTCATCCAAAATAATAAAGGAATCATCCAAAGTACGCCCGCGCATATAGGCAAGTGGAGCAATTTCGATGTTGCCGCGCTCCAGATTTTTTTGAAATAAATCAATCCCCATTACGTCATAAAGAGCATCGTAGATCGGCCGCAGATAAGGATCAACCTTTTCTTGCAAATCTCCCGGCAAAAAACCCAGTTTTTCACCGGCTTCAACCGCCGGACGGGTCAAAATCAAGCGGCTGAACTCCTTGGCTTGAAGCGCCGCCACTGCCAGCGCTACCGCCAGATAGGTTTTTCCGGTGCCGGCCGGCCCGATCCCAAAGGTAATTCCATTATGTTTGATCGACTCAATATATACTTTCTGCCCCAAGGTCCGCGGAAATATTTTTTTATTCCGGGCTGTAATGGCTACAATCTCTTCAGTCAGGGAATTCATTTTATCCAACTCGTTTAGTTTGGCTAATCCAACCATGTATCCAATTTCCGAAAATGTAATTTGATGCCCTCGTGATAACTGATTATTAATCGTATCTATCACTGCGACCCCGCGATCGACATTTATTTCATCACCGGAAACCACAAGTTCATTTCCACGCGAATATATTAAGATGCCAAGCCCCTCTTCAATTTCGTGCAGATTTTCACCTAGATTCCCAGTTAACCTTTGAATAATTCGTGGTTCTATCTCCAGTTTTTTTTCCGTTCGATTATCCTCCAATATAATATGGTACTCCTTTCAGCTGCATAATTATTATTATTAAAAGAAGTTTGTTTATTGGTGATCATTGGAATTATTTTAAATTGTAGCTCGCTCCAATAACTATGGACGTAACATAACCGTGGCTATGTCCTGAATTGTTTCCAGCGTTACCGCCAGTTTGATAAAATTACTCTTATAAGTCCAGATGGCGGTTTTTAAAACTTCACCGGGAAACCCCAATCGTTTTACTTTTTGAATTAGAGCAGTGACGGCCGCCTTTTTTACCTCGTCATCCGAAAGCCGGATACGGCGCCAGAACACTTCCTGCCGGACATCCTTAATTAATTCTACAACTAAAATAGGATTCCTTCCTTGAAAGATCTCCTTCCGCAATCGAACTAAAGAATAATTTCCGCTCTTTTTCTTCCCGAAACAGATTAACGGCCACACGTTTCGACCCCATCGCAATTTATATTCCGTATAACCCGATTTCAAAAAAATTGGTTTCCAGATTAGTTTCGGTTCGATCACACTCAAATCATACCACACTCTGGCTTCAACTATTCCATTCGCCGGAACCTCTTCGCGCGTAAAAAGATTGGTTTGCGAATCATTATACCAGATAGTGCCGCTAATTAATAGATCGCCCCGGGCTACCGCATCACCTTCCTTGACCACCGGGACCCCCCGGATGATGGTTAGCTTCGAAACAACTCCACTTCTTCCGGCAACGATATCACATGTCTTAATCAGCTTTGGCGCGGTTTTACGCTTGACCACCTTAACCTCGGCAACTACTCCACGAATAGTGATTCCCAACCAGACCGCATTAGGTATATCCATCATAATTTCCCGTTCAATTAAGTTTTTACGTTTCAATGCTTCCCGGCGAAAAACTCCGGGTTTTAACCCTTTCCGGGCTAAATCGTTTAATAACCGGGTCCGTTCGACGCCCGTAAAACCATCGATTTTAATAAAAAAAACAAACGATGAGAGATAGATTAAAACGCCGACAAAAGCTGCCGCGCCCAATAAGAATATTTTTCGCCGGAGCGCATTTCGCCACCAAAAAGGCCAGCCTTTTTTAGAAACAATCTTAACCCGCAATCCGGTTCGCCAAATCATCTTCCGGATTCGCCAAAAGCCATGCGCCCGGATTTTAACTTCCATGATTTCCGGCTCTAGTTTTCGAATATCCCAAATATATAGCCCGGAACCGGCCATTAAATTAATAATCTTTTCCA
>JBJKPO010000305.1:0-3649 GCA_046706235.1 Bacillota bacterium
GTCCGCATAAGGATGTTCGAACAGGCCCAGCCGGAATTTTACCCGTAAAATTCGCTTTACCGCGTCATCAATCCGCGCCGCCGGAATTTCGCCGGCTTCCGCCAGGTCCTTGATGTTCTTCAAACATTCCAGCCATCGATTGGGGGCCATAATCATATCGATTCCAGCGTTAACGGCGGATTTGACACAATCCCGGTAACTGCCGCCGTTTTCATTGATTCCATCCCAGTCCGTGACTACAAAACCGTCAAATTTCAGTTCGTCTTTTAAAATATCGTTAATTATATGACTGTTGGCATGGCATTCCTCACCGTTAATGCTGTTAAAAGAAGCCATCACGGTTTGAGCGCCGGCCTTAACTCCGGCAATATAAGGAGGAAGCAATACCTGGCGCATCCATTCCTCGGTAAACGTTGCATCACCGGCATTTATACCATAATCGGTCGCTCCATCCCCGATATAATGCTTTAAACAAACCGCGATTTTATCATTACGGCTTAACCCGGCAATTGTTTCTCCCTGAAACCCCCTGGTGAAAGCCGCGGATACTCTGGCAACCAAATCGGTATCCTCCCCGGGACTTTCATAAGTACGCCCCCAAGTCTCATTCTGAACTACCGCGATACATGGGGCAAATGTCCAATGGATTCCGGTGGCCCGGACTTCTTGGGCCACCACCGCGCCCATTCGTTGGATCAGATCAAAATCCCGGGTTGCGCCCATTCCGATGTTTTGAGGGAACATAACGGCCCCCTGGGCATTGCCGTGGCCATGAACCGCATCAATGCCGTAAATGAATGGAATCCCAAGCCTGGTAGACATTGCCGCCTTTTGATAAGCATCAACCATGTCGCACCAGGCCTCCGGGGTATTCGGATACGGCGTGGAACCTCCCCCGCTTAATATCGATCCCAAATAAAACTTATTCAATTCCTCCGGAGTCGCGGAACTATGCTCCGCTTGAATCATTTGCCCCGCTTTTTCAGCCAGGGTCATCCGGGATAGTAAATCCGCCACCCTTTGCTCCACCGGCAAGGCCGGATCCTGATAAAGAAGAACTTCGGCGTATGTAGATGTAACGGCGGTTCCAATAAGTAATATTAAAATAGCGAATATCAGCAAGCGAATTCCCCATGGCTTTATATCGCTTTTTGATCTTGTCGTCAAATTAACTCCTCCTTTGGAGAATTGTCATTCAAAAGGTATCCCTTTAATTATATAATCCTATTTAAAGTTAACGCAATACCCAAGTAAACGATAAGTTAAAAATTAATTAAGAGGTATTGTTTTTTTTATTTCGAATAAAAATATGAAAGGAAAACTTTAGTAAGAGTCGAATAATGCCTTAAGGATTCATAGTATTTACTATGAATTAGGATGTGTAAAAATGGGAGCCCCAATAGACAGAATAACTATTAACGGTTTTAAATCCATCCGGAAATTAAATGATTTTAAAATGCGATCAATGAATATTCTTATTGGTCCAAACGGCGCCGGAAAAAGTAATTTTATCGGCTTTTTCAAACTTTTGCGTGAAATGGTTGAGCAAAGACTTCAATTGTATGTAAGAATAAATGGTGGAGCCGATTCTTTCTTATACATGGGACCTAAAATTACAAAACAAATTATTGGAAATATTTATTTTGCTTATAATGGATATGAATTTATCCTTGAACCAACTCTTAAAAATCAGCTTATTTTCTCAAATGAAATTGCTTATTTTGCAGGAAAGCAGCGGTTCCCCGGTTCTCAGCGACAACCTCTTGGTTCAGGACATGAGGAAGCTAAATTAAAAGAAAACCAAACTAAAAATAACGGGAGTATTGCAGATTATGTTTACCCTGCTATTTCCAGTTGGGTAGTATATCATTTTCATGATACCAGTGATAACGCAGCGGTTAAACGCCGTTGCTCCATCCGAGATAATGAATATCTCCGTTCAGATGCTGCCAATCTAGCTCCTTTCTTGAAGCGTCTACAATCCAAACATGAAAACTCTTATAATTTAATTCGGGATACCGTACGGTTGGTTGCTCCATTTTTTTATGATTTTAAACTTCGACCTACTGCCGATAATCCTTGAGCATGAAAATATTAAAGTCATCGACTTTGATTGCGCCGGGAATAATGATTTTCTGGCGGTTACCCAACTGTGGATCAAGGGGGAACGCTACCAGCGGCGGCCTGACATCCTGCTGTATATCAACGGACTCCCGCTGGTATTTATCGAACTGAAAAACTCCAACATCAAGCTGAAAAACGCATACGACGACAATTTAACTAACTATAAAAAAGATATTCCACTTTTATTTCAATATAACGCCCTCTGTATTCTCTCCAATGCCGTTGAAACCAAGGTAGGCAGCATGACCGCCGACTGGGAACGATTCTTCACCTGGCTACGAATCAATGATGAAAAGGAAAAAATCGATACGGAAGCCATTAAGCGTAGCGGCACCAGCCTGGAATATGCTGTATTGGGATTATGCGCCAAGGACCGGCTGCTGGATTATATTGAAAACTTCATCTTATACTATCAGGAGACCGGGAAGATTATCGCTCAAAATCATCAATTCATCGGGGTAAATAAAGCCATTGAATCCTTTAGGGAAAGAGAGCAGAAAGCAGGCAAACTCGGCGTTTTCTGGCATACCCAGGGGTCGGGTAAAAGCTTTTCGATGATTTTCTTAAGCCGTAAAATATTCCGCAAGTTTACGGGTAATTTTACCTTTGTCATTATCACCGACCGGGAACAACTGGATGACCAAATCTATCGCAATTTCCTGGATACGGAGACGGTGAAGAAGGATGAAGCCGTCCGGCCGAAAAACAGCGCGGAGATGAGATACTTCCTCTCCCGGAATCTGCGTTTTGTGTTTACCCTGATCCAAAAGTTTCAATGGGAAAAGGGCAAAAAGTACCCAGTCCTTTCACCACGGGACGACATTATTGTGATTGTCGATGAAGCGCACCGGACCCAGTATCTCACTTTGGCTGAAAACATGCGCCACGGACTGCCCAACGCGCAATACTTTGCTTTTACCGGGACGCCGTTACTGGGTAGAAAACGGAAAACCAATGCCTGGTTTGGCGATTACGTCAGTGAATACAACTTTGCGCAGTCGATTGATGACGGCGCCACCGTGCCGCTCTTTTATCAAAAACGGGTCCCGGAAGTATTGATTCAAAATGAAAACTTGAGTGATGAATTTTATACGATTCTCGAAGATGAAAATATCGATGAAACCCGGCAAGAGAAGCTGGAAAAGGAGTTTGCCAGGGAAATTGAGGTCATCGTCCGGGATGACCGGCTTGAAACCATTGCCAAAGATATTGTATATCACTTCCCCCGCCGCGGTTATCTCGGCAAAGGGATGATCATTTCGGTGGATAAATTCACCGCCGTGAAGATGTACGATAAAGTTCAAAAGTATTGGAAGGAAGAAATCCGGCGTTTAATTGGTGATATTGGAAAAACAAAATCCGACATCGAAAAATGGCAAAAGCAGAAGATAGTTGATTATATGCGCAAAGTGGAGATGGCTGTGGTAATCAGTGAAGAAGGGGACGAGGAGAAAAAATTCGACCGCCGGGGTTTGGACATTCGTCCGCACCGTAGCAAAATGAATACCATTGATGACAATGGCCA
>JBJKPO010000306.1:0-8136 GCA_046706235.1 Bacillota bacterium
CGTCGTCTACCGGTTTGATCTCCACTTCCAATCCCAGTTCCTCAATAAACCGCTGCCAGCCGCCACTGGTTTCAGCGGCTTGCCGTCTGGTGATCTCGGCTTGATACATCCGGGTCCGGTCTTTATCTTCCACGGTCACTGCAAAATGGTCGAAAATCCACAATTGAGATAATATCTTAACCGGATCATCCCCTGGAGGGGGCCATTGAATGGTTAACACTCCGGGGCAGTTCATGCCGACCTCGGAGCACTCGATCCGGTTATCATCGATGAATATAAAACTATCCAAACCAAGATTTAATTCAGACGCCAAGGCCTTTATATTCTCCGATTTCGGTTCCCAGTTAATCCGGGAGGCGGTAATCAACCCGGAGTTTAAAGGCATGCCGGGATGAGCTTCGAACACTTCCCGGACATCAGCTTCCGTATTTTTGCTGCATAAGCAGAGCAACATACCCTGACTGCTTTGACTGGCTAAGAACTGTTGCAGTTTTCCCGCATTTCCGTCCCAATTGATGCTTGAAGCGCCAACCTCACCGCAGATCCCATTCCAGAGCGTATTATCGCCGTCGGTCACGATTACTTTCCGGCCGGGGAAGTAGAGGTTATAATAGTATCGGATAATTAAAGCGCCTAACATGTGGACATAATTCTGGTCAAATGGAATATGCCCCATTACATCTCCGATTGGGTCGTATACTCGCTTAACATCGTAAAACTCATGAAAAACTTCGGCGTCGAGACACTTGATGGCCGGGAAATCCGCTAGATTAGCGGCCAATCGCTCCCGGTAATTAGAGAATATCTTTTGCCATTCTTCCGCACAAACGCCATCCGGAGCTGACGGACAGATCAAAATAAGCGTCCGGCTTTGACTTTTCCGGCAATAAGCCTGAATGGCCTCTAGCAGGGAATTATAGGAAGATTCCAAAACCAGCCGTTCGGTATCGGTGATAATCCTGCTTCCCACCGGTACGGGTTTTTCTTCCTGAAACCGCAACCAATCGGCGAACCTGAGCAATACAACGTTAAAACCCCGGGAATTATTACTCATGATACTATCAGGAGCAACCAGTTGTTGCAGAACTTGATTGTAAGGAACCGGATGGATTGAAAGACCGAGTTCCATTTTTGCGTTAAAATAATCAAGTGACAGCAACAGGAATTCAACCGAGAAAGTTGCCGCGATAACTATATTTTTTTGTTCCGTATCCACTGCAATTCCCCCTGGAAGTACTCCGCGCTTCTGCGTCTCTACGCGAATTATAAGTTTTTAAAATTAGCCTTTCAAAAAACTGTCGTAACGTTGATTTAGTATTTCAGCCGTTTCATTCATTAATTTCAGCGCGATTTCATCGACATGCCGGTTGCGCCAGTTTTCGAATCCTGTTCCTTTCACCAGCTGGTTAAAAGCGCCCAAAGCCGGTCCGCAAGGCACCTGGTAATCCACTTTACATTCTTCATTCCCATTTAACGCAAGCTGAGTGGAATAACCAAAGTACCATTTAAATATCGCGGCCATCTTGGCTCTCGGGTCCCGTTCCAATCTTTCAATTTCCGGAGCAGGGTAATACGCTTTAACTTGTTGATAGACTTCCTCGAAACTTCTTTTGAAATATTTTTCCTGGATTTGATTTTTGATCTTGATGTCGATTTCACCCAATGAATTGTATTGGCGGTAAAGATCATACAGTTTATTGGCCCTGGCGGAAAAAAACACTCCTCTTTTCAGTACTTGAACTTTAGCGCCCAACTCAAACATATCACCCGCCGGAGCGTAGTCCGTATCTTGAACATTGATTTGCTGCAATAAGTCCTTTACGCTGTCACTGGTGGCGGCTTCCACCGTGCATTGATTGATCGAACCGGTCAGGATGAATTCGGCGCCTAAAATGAATGCGGCAGCTGCCGCTTCGGGAGTTCCAATTCCCCCGGCCGCCCCGATTCGAACTTTTTTACGATATTGATACTTGTGTGTCATTTCATCCCGTAATTTGATCATGGCCGGCATCAAGGCGTAAGCCGCCCTGCCATCGGTATGGCCGCCGGAGTCCGCTTCGGCGCAAATATCATCCGCCACGGGGATTTCTTTTGATAATTCCGCTTCTTCCGGAGTGATCTCCTGTTTTATTAAAAGCCCGTTAAGAATCTTTTCCGGGGCCGGGCTTAAAAACGATTCCGCCACCTCCGGCCGGGATACTTTGGCAATAATTTTATTTTTAGTAACGATATTACCTTGTTGGTCCCGTTTTAGCCCTTTAGCGTGATACTTGACCAAAGCCGGAGTAATACTTAAAAAAGCCGCCGCTTCAATGGTTTTTACGCCGCATGTAATCAACAGGTCGATTGCTTTTTCTTCCATTTCAGGCTGATTGGGATTATGAACCAAATTAATCCCATAAGGTTGCCCTTTGGAAAGTTGATTTTGAATTTCTTGAATTGCGGTTTCCATATAAGATAATTCCATTCCACCCGTACCCAAAAATCCCATCATTCCGGCTTTCCCCATTTTCACAACTAATTTTGGGGAAGCGATCCCCCGGTACATTCCACCGGTTAAATAGGCATATTTTAAGTGGTAATCCTTTTTAAATTCTGAACTTCCAAGTGATAAGGCTGAAATTCCCGGCACGGTTTTTGGAACCGGTGTTTTTCCCCTTTTGGGTTTATTTTGGGGCGGCTGGACTTTCGAGTTTTTGATCGCTTTGGTAATTGTAGCCACAGCTTCAGGAATTATGGTGGATTTAGGACAATGATTGAAGATAGGTTCTGGAATTATGGGGCCTTTTTTATCATCACCATTATTAACCGCTGGTTGCCGATCTTCAGATACGGAGACGGCGATTTCCCGGTTAATTACTAATGGCGTCGCTTCTTTCCGGATCCGCCCGATCAAGCCGGTTAAAATTTTTCCGGTCCCAATCTCTTCGAATTCCATTTCTCCAAGTCCCATCAAGTACCGGATTGTGTCGGTCCATTGTACCGGATGGGTAATCTGGCCGCGGAGATTGCGATGAATCTCGGCAAATTTGTATGGCCGGGCATTGACATTGGCGATCACCGGTATTTGTAATTCGTCAAATCTAAATTGGCTTAGAAATGCCTCAAACTCGCGCCGGGCCGTTTCCATGTAACGGGAATGAAAAGCGCCGCTTGTTTTTAAGGACGCGAACATTTTTACTTCCGCAATCCCTTCAAAAACAGTTCTAGCCTGATCGATATCCGCTTTGGGACCGGAAATTACCATCTGAAAGGGCGAATTAAAATTGGCGATATCGATACTTCGCAGGTTATTTTGATGTAAAACAGCCGTAACTTGTTCCTCGCTCAGCCCAATCACGGCCGCCATTCCGCCGCCGGTGGCGCGGCCCATCAATTCGCCCCGCATTTTGACCAACCGGCATCCGGTCTCGAAATTAAAAGCGCCGGCCGCCAACAAGGCATTGTATTCGCCCAAACTATGGCCGGCGACGAAATCCGGTTTTCGGCCGGTTGCCGCGATTTTCTTTAAATAACTAAAAGCATTGACAATAAACAATGCCGGTTGCGTATATTGAGTTTGACTTAAATTTAAGTTTGGATCTTGCAGACAAAGCTCTTTTATGGAATATCCCAAAATCTGATCGGCCCGGGCCGTTAATTCCTTAAACTCGTCAAACATTGTTCCGCCCATTCCCTTGACTTGGGAACCCTGGCCGGGGAAAACATAGGTAATCATGTGATTGTTCCTTTCAATGTAATGTTAAGGGAAAAACATCACCAGTCCCTAATCCGTCCAATGCTGCGCACTTTAGAAGCGCGACTTTTATTGGAAAAGAGATTATTAGATGACCGATAAATCCCTTATTGGTTCCGGCTTGTCCGGGTTATGTACTCAGATTCAGAAGAAAACTTGTTCTCTAAAACTGTCAACTGAATAATTGTTGAATTACCGCTAGATTTTTCAGATCCTGATGAAAGGGGGTCATTATTGAATAACATTGCGACATTGTATCCCGAGGCAGAATTTGCTTGGTAAAATTGGCCAAAGTACCGGAAGGTCCAACATCAATATAATTATAACAACTGTTTTTTTCTAATTCGAGGCAGGTTGTTTGAAAACAAATCGGTTTTCTGATTACATCCCAAAAATGAGCCGCGTCAATTTCCGTTGCCGGACCGCCTAACAATGATGATATTATAGGAATTTCGGGTTTTTGATATCGATAATGCCGTAAAAAACTTTGATACTCGGATGCAATCGGGTCGATATCAGCGGAATGAAAACCATAACGCACCGGAAGCGCCTGAAAAAGAATACCCCCGGTTTTTAAATGGTTTTCAATATTTAATAATCGTTCGCGTTCGCCGGAAATGACAAAGTGGGAGTGATAATTAACCGCGACCAACTCCGAATTAAGCGCCAGCAGAGGAGATTGATGATATAATCCGGGATCATGGATTATAGCAATCATGCTTCCGGCACGGCAATAATTTTCAACCAGTTCCACTTGTTTTAAAATTAGTTCCAACGCCGTTTCCACTGAAATAACTCCGGCAACCGCCGCCGCGGTAAATTCGCCAAGACTCGCCCCTAAAACACAATCGGGTTCAACGCCGCTTTCGATTAATTCACGCGCCAGCGAGTATTCGACCATAAAAATTGCCGGGTGAGAATATGGTAGTTGATCGAACTTATCGGCATTGCTTTTATTGTCATTATATATTTCATCAATGATGGAAAGCCCGGTATTTTGATAAATGATCCCATTTAGTTTTAACATCCAATTCTTATATATGGGATGTTGGGAGTATAACTCCTTTCCCATGTGGTAAAACTGGGACCCTTGACCGGAAAACATAAAAATATTCGAATTTGGCATTTTTGTACCATTCCTATTTAAAAATTAAGATTGTCAAACTATTTATTAGTAAAAACATGTTTTTTGTATTTTAAATATAATATTAAAATATCTTGTAGAATTTAGATGATATCACAAAGCCTATCGAATTTATAACCACTTTCAAGAATAATCAAATTTATCATGACGAATTTCGATATTATTTATTAATTATATCGCAACCAGAATTTCAAAACAAGATGTTCAATCCAAATATGAAGTTCTGATTTGATAACTTTTTTGTAATACTTCTGAAAATAGCTATTAATAACGGACCATTCGCTTTTTTGAGCATTATTTACCGGTTTTTAAAGGAAATTAACATATATTGCTTTTTTCTAACTAATAATTGCGGAAATTCGGGAAAACATTTACAATCATAAAATATTGTGATAATATTTCTCTATAATAAAACTGTCACTAATAGTTACCGGACTAATTAGCGGCTCTTTATATCAATTAAGGGGGAAATTTGGATGGGATTCGTAAAATATCAAAAAGAAAAAAAAGATACCAGGTCGATTACGGCAAATACTATCGGCATCAATAATAAGGGGCGATTTGCGTTTTATAAGCCGACCTTTGAAAAATTTTTAAAAGACAAACCATTCATTGAGTTGTATTATGACCCCGAGGATAAAAAAATCGGCATCAAACCGGTTGCGGAGTTTACCCCCAACGCATTCAGATTGCAAGGTAATATTACCAAAATGATTATCGCCAAAAAATTTCTAAAACAGTTCAACATATCGGTTACTAAAAACCGGTATGAATTCAACGATGAAAATGAGATGCTGGTCATATCGCTTAAAAATGCAATGTAATTGCAATTACTAATATCCTTACTTTTTTTCATTGGCCGGAACTATTTTTCAAGGTATTCCGAACGCGCTTTTTATTAGCTATGTAATCGATGGGATTAATTTATAATATTAATAATAATTGAAGCCGCCCGGTATTAAAGGACCGTGCGGCTTTTTATTAAGTATTTCAGGTTTTTCATACCACTTTTAGAATTGAGATGCACCGTCGCCCTGCAGCCGTTACCCCCATTTACGTTGTTGAACTGGACATAGGATCCGGCGACATTTAAATTCTGAATGCATTTGCCTCCGGAAGCGGCGCTATCATTTGCTAACCGTTCATCCCTCCTTTCACTGAAGATAAAGATCTTTTTTTAGTTCTGTAACAATTCTGTAATTAAATTATAAATAAAAGAACTCAATTTATAATGGCTTTTCGCGACTTCTTGTTGAGTCTTTTACAACTTTCATTTCAATTGGCCTTACACATTTTTATAAAAAAATACATATTTTGTATAAATATAATATCTCAATTCCCGCGATTTCGGCTTTTCGCTGCAATCGAAAGGAGAGTAAAATTAAATGCCTAATCCACTTGATCCAAATACTATTCCAAAGTTTGTAAACCAACTGGTTGTCCCGCTAATTTTCGAGCCGGCAGTAGTCAAAGATCCGTGTTCCCGCAATACAAAAAGCCATTACTATCAAGTGACCGTCAGCCAATTTACCCAACAATTATTGCCCCCAAACTTTCCTGAAACAACTGTTTGGGGTTACGGGGGCAAAGTAAGAGACCCGGAAACCGGTGATATTATTGTGGATTTCAGATCTACACCCGGCCCTACCTTCGAACGCATACGAAATGTTCCGGTTAACGGGCAATGGATTAAGAACCTGACCGGACCTAATCCCTTAGCGGTAGATCCAACAATTCACTGGGCGGATCCTAACCATACAGAAATGCCGGTGCCCCCGTTTGCGCCGTTCCCCCCGGGATATCCATCGGCTCAAAGCCCGGTACCAATAGTTACTCACCTTCACGGCGGAGAGACGGAACCGCCCTCCGACGGCTACCCTGAAAGCTGGTTCACAACCGGAGAATCCATTACCGGACCGGATTTTAAAAAATCTCTCTATCACTATGTTAATGAGCAGGAACCGGCGACTCTTTGGTATCACGATCATACGTTAGGCACCACCCGCCTAAACGTCTATATGGGGTTGGCAGGTTTCTATTTATTACGCGACCCCCGCACCCCTTTGGATGGAAGAGATACCGTGCTGCCGCACGGCAAATATGAGATACCCCTCGTCATTCAAGACCGTTCTTTTTATGATGACGGCTCCTTACTGTTTCCCAGCAATGGTGTAAATCAAGATGTTCATCCTTACTGGAGGCCGGCTTTTATTGGCAATACCGTCATGGTCAACGGCAAGGTTTGGCCAAATCTGGATGTCGAGCCGAGACAATACCGCTTTCGGATTTTGAACGGCTCCAATACCCGTTTTTATAATCTGTCGTTTTCGAACCGGATGCCATTTATCCAAATCAGTACCGATGGCGGTTACCTGCCCAAACCGATTCAGCTCGTTTCCTTACTTATTGCACCTGCTGAACGGGCTGATATCCTGGTGGATTTCTCGCAAGTTTCACCCGGTACCAAGTTAACCCTGACCAATACCGCCAATGCTCCATACCCCAATGGGAATCCTCCCGATCCGCAGACGGCGGGACAGATCATGCAATTTACAGTGCTGAACAAATCCTTAGTCATACCGCCGCCACTGCCTAAAGTCTTGAATGTTCTACCTCCGCTAAAGCGGAATCGAAAAGTACGGACATTGACTCTGATTGTGGTTGGAAGCCCTACTAAACCCGTAGAACTTTTATTGGACGGTCAACTATGGGATGCGCCTGTCTCCGAATTGCCGCTGGTCGGCTCAACGGAGGATTGGCAGATTGTAAACCTTACCAGAGGCGCTCATCCGATTCACCTTCATTTGATTCAATTCCGGCTGGTTAGCCGTCAGGATTTCCTGGCTACTAAATATACCAATGATTGGTTGGCTTTGAACGGCCAGCCTCCCTTTGACCATCCCACCAAAGTTTTACCGGTAAAACCTTACCTGCTGGATGGGCCAATCAAGCCGCCCGCTCATGAAAATGGCTGGAAAGATACCATTCAAGCTTATCCCGGTCAAGTAACGACAATCAGGGCCCGATTCGCGCCGCAGGATGTAAAGGTTTCAATTCCCGGCATAAATCAATTCCCGTTCAATCCAGGCACGGAGCCGGGTTACGTATGGCACTGCCACCTTATCGACCATGAGGACAATGAGATGATGCGTCCTTATAAAGTTTTGGGTTGATTAAAATCAAAAGACCCGCTTGGTATTAGAACGCGGACCGCCCGGAAAGCTCCGGTGTTTAAAGCGAGGAAGGTATTAAAAGA
>JBJKPO010000307.1:0-2691 GCA_046706235.1 Bacillota bacterium
GGAAAAACGCCGTCCATCCTTGAGTGGGGAAAAAATATTTATTGTAGTGGGAGTAAGGATTTCCACAATCCCCTTGCCGCAATCGAATTCAAAATGAAACCGGTTGTCTTCCGCATGAAATCCGCGCATCTTGCCGAACATTATCCAATTCCACCTTGTCTATAAGTTTTTCCAAAAACGGGCGTGCATAATGTACATCAATTATACTTTCACCAAGGATTTCCCTTCCGTAATTAGTAACTATTAAAAACTCTTGTAAAAAAATCCGGTTATCTAAGATTTGCGGCTTTAGTTGGTACTATTTATAAAACCGGCTACATATTCTTTATTAAATTATATTATTTTGGGGGGATATTTCTTGTCTAAAGAAAAAGATCCGCATCATCGCCGCAGTTGGTGCGCCCGCCCGGAACCATACCCCGAGCTCAGGGTCTTGTGCCCCAATCCTTATTACGTCAACCTGTTGCTGGAGGATTATACCGGTACGGTCAGCGAGATGACCGCCATCAATCAATACTTATACCACTATTTCACCTTTCATCATCTTAAAGATCTGGCGGAACTGGAAGAATGTATCTCCATCGTCGAAATGAAACACATGGAACTGCTCGCGCAAACCATTATTCTACTCGGGGGCGATCCGCAATTTCATACCTTGACTAATATTCCCAGCTATTGGTCGGCGACATACGTTTACTACGGTGACGATGTCTGTGACAAACTAGCCGCCGATATCGCGGCGGAACTGCAAGCCATCGACCAGTACCGGTTCCACCAGAAACTAATCGCCGACCCGAATATCCAGCAATTGCTGGAACGAATCATCATGGATGAGGAACATCATGTGAAATTATTCCGGGAAGCATCCGCTAAGTATTGTCCGGAGATGGGCCGCGCGGATTATTAAGCCGGTGGCAAAAGAAGTCTATCTCTTATCGAAAATAGAGTGGTAATTGAGCATTCTTGCCATATTGTTAGTTATATTTATCCACCGGATTAATAATCAAAAGATTGAACCTGTATCATCTATCATCAGTAAAAAAAGTGAAGTTGCACCGGCGAACTTCACTTTTAAAACTATTTCAATAATGGTATTATCTGTATCTACGACAAAACGGACGGCCAAATCTCGGATATAAACATTCAATACCTCTGCCGGGATATCTACATAAAAGACCCTGTGGCGTTCTAAAGCAGGGATCCGGATCCACGTTTTGATTCATATTATTTAGTAATGCCCAATCATCTTCATTATACTCATACATGTTCCTATCACCTTCCCTTTGATATTATATCATAAGGCTAGAACCAGCGATACAGTTAATACCCAATAATATTGTATTCGCAAGCTATAAAAGATGTACTATGTGATAATCATTTCATTTTAAAAACAGTATTAGTGACTATTAAGCCGGTGGTAAAAGAAGTCTATTCTTTATGAAAATAACCGGATAATCTGGAATTCTTGCTGTATTGTTAAATAATATTTAAAAGACCGGTTGTAACTGGAATCAATATCCAAAGTCACGATTTCCAAAACTCACTTTCAATAATTATAAACTCTCAAGCTCCATATAATAAAATTTGACCAAAGCATTGAAAAATCATTGACAAATTTTTTATCATATGTTATTGTTAACCTATGATAAGAATATAACGGGGCGTGCCATGTCAATTAACCATGCAATTTTGGGAATCATAAGTTGTCAATCTCTAACCGGATACGATATTAAAAAAATCATTCAGAATTCGCCTTTCATGTATTGGTCCGGCAACAACAATCAAATTTATAAATCATTGGTGGAGTTGCTCAATGAAGGCTGGGTCACCGGTGAGGTCCAGCATCAGGATAGTTCTCCCTCAAAAAAAATCTATACTATCACCAGCGAAGGATTGGCGGAGTTGAAAAACTGGATACTTTCCCCCGCCGAACCTCCCGAATTTAAAAAAACGTTTTTGATCCGGCTTGCCTGGGCTGATCAGCTGAATAGCGATGAACTGGCTACTCTACTTTCGGAATATGAAAATCAGGTGAAAATGGAACTGCTGATGCAAAAGGAACACAAGCGTCGCGGTGTTTTCGCTCCCGGCAGGACCGCTCGCGAGGTATGTTTATGGGATTTGATTCACGATAACATAATTTCTTCCTATGAGAACGAGTTGAATTGGATTAAAAAAGCGCGCGAAACGCTTCACGGGGCGTGCGCGAGGATTGGAAAGGAGACCAATCAAATGAATTACCGGGTAGTCACCAAAAATGATGGAAAATACCTTGAATGCATTTCCGCCGCAAGACCGCTCGTCACGGAACAGGATGCGCTGGATCTTGTCGCGGCATGCGGTGAAAATGACACAAATTTCCTGGTACTTCACCCCGAAGCGCTTTCCGGGGATTTCTTCAAACTCCGAACCGGCGTGGCGGGAACGATGCTGCAAAAATTAATTAATTATCACGTAAAAACCGCTGTAATCATCACAAATGAACTGATAATCAAGGGTAAATTTAAGGAAATGCTGGCCGAATCCAACCGCGGCAATAACTTCAGGACATTCAACAACATTGCCGAAGCTGAAAACTGGCTGTTCGAGATAAAATGAAACGGAGTGGAAACAAATGAAAACCAAACCGGCATTTAAATCTTCAGCGGGAAAAAATGCGGTCCTGAATTCTTATGATTCCGTGCTCGAACA
>JBJKPO010000308.1:0-2083 GCA_046706235.1 Bacillota bacterium
GGATTGGACAGTTCGATCCTAGGGGAGAACGGACGGCTTAAAAAAGGGATGATGGTGGCCAATCCGAGAGTTTCAATTATTGATGGCCCGATTGTTGGAGATTATGCTTATCAACCGGTAAGCGCGATGGGTATTGAACGTGAAACCGTAACCATTGTCGATCACGGCCGTTTGGCCGCGGGGCTTTCCGATATTTTTTCCGCCGCGAAGGCGGGAGTTCCGCCAAGCGGCGCCGAACGGGTCGAGAACTGTTTTCATTTGCCGATTGCGCGAATGAGTAATATCCGGATCCGGTTTGAGGATCCGATTCCGTTGGAACAAGAATTTGAAACGGTTACGGCCGCGGATCTTTACCGGATTTTATCCCGCCGCCAATTGATTCAGCCTAGGGAGACCGTTCTTTATTTGACCGGATTTCAAGGAGGGCAGGTTAACCCGGCGTTCGGCGACTTTGTATTTCATTGTTCGGGAATATACAGCTTGGCGGAAGAACCGGTTCTTTATAAACCGGCGATTTTTAGTGGTAAAATTTTGTCGGTGCTGCAATCCGTTTCCAATGCTATCGGACCGTTACAAATTGATGCTATGGGTACTTGCGGGAAAATGGGTCAAGGTGTTTCCAGTTGTGGCGGATCGCATTATTTCCTGGTGATTGAACCAAGCCCGGAAATCATGATTGGAGGCGAATAAAATGGAAATTGCGATTAAACTGTCGGATTTATTGAATCAAACAATGCAACGGGAGCCGGAATTACTAGCTTGGCGATTCAATATCCATGATACCAAGGGGTTGGAAGTGGGTTTAAAAAATAATCAAATTGGGGGTCCATACTCCGCTCCCAGTTATAAACGCAGCATCACCGGCGATATTTATTTAATTTGGCAAAATCAAAGGTTTACTTCGGCTAAACTTGATTCTCAAGTTGTCGATTCCTTTGATGAATATCTTAATCTTTGGAAAACCACCGCTTATTATGATAGTGACGGAGTAGGTTTATTTAATCCGGGACCAATACCCGATGTTCTACTAGCCGATGACCAAGTCCGGCAAATTGTGGAGCGGGATTTTCAATTTCCGTTTCAAATTTTGAATCAGGGTTTAAAACGGTTGCCGGGAAATGGTATAAACAAGTTGGATGGAAAGATACGCTGTTACCAAGATCACCGGGTGCTTAAAAATTCCAACGGGTTGACGGTGGATTATTTTCAAACTCCGGTGGATTTTTTCTTCGAAGTTAACGATTCTTATGGGGAGTCATTTCAGGAAAAAAGATTGCCGTCCGGGGCCGAGATAAACCGGATTATTGAAAATACCGGCCGGATCGGCCGTCAATTATTAAACCCTGCTGGCGTCGGCATTTCGGGACCGGTTCAACTGATTTTGACCCCCACCGTTTTCGGATCCTTTTTTAATCATTTTGTAATTGCCAATCTAATCGGGAGTCTGGTGGTTAACCGTCAAAGCAGTTTTTCGATCGAGGATTTTCACAACAAACGGCGGGTTCTACGAGATGATCTGAGCTTGGAAATCAATACTTTGCTTCCTTTAAAATCGTTTTCTTATCCGTGCACCACTGAAGCGGTGCCGGGCGGATTCATAAGATTGATCGAGGCCGGCCGGTTGCAAACCCCGATTTTAAATCTTAAATACGCTCGAAAAACGGGTTTTAAACCCACGCCGATCCCGGTCGGCGGTAGAGGTTTCTTTATCAAATCAAACCAGGCCATGATGTCCTGGGATGAGTTGCTTCAAAAAATAGAATGCGGTGTGATTGTTTATTCGGTACTGGGGCTGCATACTCAAGATTCAAGTTCGGGACATTTTTCGTTAACCGCCGATCAATGCCTGCTAGTAAAAAAAGGTAAAATTGTTGGAAAAATCAAAGCGATAATTAATGGAGATTTTTTAGGATCGCTTGATAAAGAATCAAGCCAATTTGCACTGGTCGATGGCGAGGATAATCCCGGTTATTCATTCGTGGCGAATGCTACAACATAAATATTAACTTATTAAAATCTTTCATTCAAATCGGAAAGAATTCCAGATCCTGAAAAAATATCTATCCCTGGAATGGTTTTTTTG
>JBJKPO010000309.1:0-7172 GCA_046706235.1 Bacillota bacterium
GTAAAATTATTAAACGCAAAGGACGTGTCACTATTATTTGCGACAATCCCAAGCACAAACAAAAGCAAGGTTAATAAGCATGGTTATCAATAACCAATAACTAAATAATCAATAATTAATTAATAAACAAATTAGGAGGGATATGGATGGCCCGTATCGCAGGAGTTGATTTACCGCGTGATAAACGAGTGGAGGTTGCCTTAACTTATATTTATGGCTTAGGGCGTACCACTTCGAATCAAATATTGGCGAAGACCGGTGTCAGTCCCGACACCCGGGTGCGGGATTTAACCGAGGAGGAAATCACCAAACTACGGGAAGTTATTGACCGCGATTATAAAGTTGAAGGCGATCTACGCCGGGAAGAATCAATGAATGTTAAACGTTTAATCGAGATCGGTAGTTACCGGGGATTAAGACACCGCCGCGGGCTACCGGTAAGAGGTCAACGAACCAAGACTAATGCCAGAACCCGAAAAGGACCTCGTAAAACGGTTGGCGGGAAACGAAAAGCTTAAAAAGGGGGTAATCAAGAATGGCAAAGACTGTAGCCAAAAAAGGGGTACGTAGCCGCAAGAAAGAACGCAAACACATTGATAGTGGGGTAGCTCACATTCATTCTACCTTTAATAATACGATTGTTACCATTACCGACCTGGCTGGAAACGTATTATCGTGGGCAAGCGCCGGACATATGGGTTTTAAGGGATCACGGAAAAGTACTCCGTTTGCGGCCGGCATGGCAGCAGAAGAGGCAGCTAAAATCGCAATGGATCATGGGATGAAAAACGTGGAAGTTTACGTAAAAGGACCGGGCGCCGGACGTGAAGCGGCAATTCGTTCCTTACAGGCTGCGGGATTATTCGTTAATCTGATCAAAGATGTGACACCTATCCCCCATAATGGTTGCCGGCCACCGAAACGCCGTCGTGTATAATTATCTGAATTAGGAGGTGTATTAAATTTTATGGCAAGATATACTGAAGCAGTTTGTCGATTATGTCGCCGTGAAGGAGAAAAGCTTTATTTGAAAGGTGAACGATGTTATACCGGAAAATGTAGCATTGGTAAACGTAGTTACGCTCCGGGGCAACACGGACAAGATCGTAAAAAGATTTCGGAGTATGGATTACAATTGCGTGAAAAGCAAAAGTTACGCCGTATTTACGGAATTTTAGAACGGCAGTTTTCCGGGTATTTTACTTTAGCTGAACGTAAAAAAGGTATTACCGGTCAAAATCTATTGCAGATATTGGAGACCCGTTTGGACAATGTTGTTTATCGCCTGGGATTTGGATCTTCCCGGAAAGAGGCCCGGCAATTAGTTCTTCATGGCCATTTTTTAGTTAACGGGAAAAAAGTTAATATTCCTTCATTTTTATTAAAACCCGGCGATATTATCACTATTAAAGAAACCAGTTTAGCCTCCCTGAAAATAAAAGAAAATTTGGAGGATGCGGGAAGCCGTCTGGTGCCGGAATGGCTGGAGTTGGATCTGAATAATCATAGTGGTAAAGTAAAGGCGATACCTACCCGGGAACAAATCGATATCCCGGTAAAAGAGCATTTAATCGTAGAATTATACTCCCGCTAAACTTTCCAACCCACGTGGAGTAAAAAGACACATTCGCCATCGGGATGGCGTATTTGTATTATTTATGCGGGAAGTTCATTTTGAAGTTAAAAAGACGGTGCGCTTTTGCGCATATAGGAATTCGCTGACGCGAGAAGGAGGGTTTATGTATTGATTGAGATCGAAAAGCCCAAAATTACCATAGAAGATACAAATGACCATGAACGTTATGGAGTTTTTGTCATTGAACCTTTAGAAAGAGGCTATGGAACTACGCTGGGCAACTCGCTCCGCCGGATCCTTCTCTCTTCCCTACCGGGTTACGCGGTAACATCCGTTAAAATAGATGGAGTGCTTCACGAGTTTTCGACAATTCCGGGGGTTGTTGAGGATACCACTGATATTATTTTAAATCTCAAACAACTATTGGTTAAGATCCATGGTGATTGTCCTAAAAAAGTCCGGCTAAGTGTTAAAAATGAAAAAAGAGTAACCGCATCCGATATTCAAGTTAGCAGCGATATTGAAATCTTGAATCCCGATTTATATATTGCCACGGTATCCAGCGGTGGTTCCTTAAATGCCGAGATTACGCTCGATCGAGGCCGGGGGTTTCTACCGGCGGAGCGGAATAAAACTACCGAAAATATTATTGGGGTTATTGCGGTTGACGCTCAATTTTCTCCGGTGCAAAAGGTTAATTATACGATTGAGCATACCAGGGTCGGGCAAATTACCGATTACGACAAGTTGATTTTGGAGGTTTGGACCTACGGCAGCATCAGTCCGGTTGAAGCCGTCTCACTGGCCGCCAAAATAATGTCCGAACATTTGATGCTTTTTGTCAATTTAAGCCAGACAGCCGGTAAAACGGAGATTATGGTTGAAAAAGAAGAGGAATCGAAGAATAAAATTTTGGAAATGACCATTGAGGAGTTGGATCTTTCGGTTAGATCATACAATTGCTTGAAACGAGCCGGTATTAACAGTGTCGAGGAATTAATCCGGAAAACCGAAGAAGATATGATGAAGGTTAGAAACTTGGGCCGCAAGTCCCTGGAAGAAGTTGAACAAAAGATAAACGCCCTCGGCCTGATGTTGCGAAAATCGGAAGAATAATTCCGCGGTTCCTGAAAGGAACCGATTGATGGGCGTATAGGAGGTATTATTATGCTAAAACGAAAATTAGGACGGAGATCAGCTCCCAGGACCGCATTATTCCGCGGTTTGGTAACGGCTTTGTTTGCCAACGAAAAGATTGAAACTACGGAAATTAAAGCAAAAGAAGCGCGATCGCTCGCCGAAAAAATGATTACGCTCGCCAAGAAGGGTGATTTAAATTCCCGGCGCATTGCCGCCGGAGTAATCACTGATCCTGCGGTATTGCAAAAATTGTTCGATTCGGTCGCCGATCGTTATACGGAACGCAATGGCGGTTATACCAGGATCTTGAAAATAGGCCCCCGGCGCGGCGACGCGGCCCCGATGGTGATTTTGGAATTGGTGTAGTAGCGAATTGGACTTTAGTAATTGATAATATTTGACTAAAAGGCGCGGGCGTTTCGTAGAGCGCCTCATTTTTTATTCATAGATCGGTGATCCCATGTTAAAACCGGAGCGTGATTTAAAATTAATCGTGGCTTATGAAGGGACCAGGTACGCCGGGTTTCAACGGCAGGAAAACGCCTTGACAATCCAGGCTGTTTTGGAAGAAGCGGTCTGGAAGTTAACCGAGGAAACGGTTAAAATAATTGCGGCCGGGCGGACCGATGCCGGGGTCCACGCCCGGGGGCAGGTCGTTAATTTTCGCTGTCTGACCGGGCTGCCGGCTGCTCAAATTCAAAAAGCGCTCAATCATTTTTTGCCGGAAGATATATTAGTTACAACGGTGGACGATGCTCCCCCCGATTTTCACGCCCGCTACTCCGCTAAATCGAAAACTTATTCCTACCGGATTTATAACTCTGAATTAAGGCCGGTCTTTGACCGAAATTTTGTCTATCATTGCCGGTTTCCGTTACAACTTGAATTGATGCGGGAAGCGGCTCAGAGTTTGGTGGGGACAAAAGATTTTCACTGCTTCCAAGCCGCCGGTTCATCAGTAAGAAATACTGTAAGAACAGTTCATTATTGTACAGTTTCAAAGTTAAATGATGAGATTCGTTTCGAAATCAACGCCGACGGGTTTCTTTATCACATGGTGCGGAATATTGCAGGAACTTTAATATTGATTGGAGAGGAACGGATGACATTCGCCTCGTTTAACAAGCTTTTGAGTTCGGGGGATCGTTCTCTGGCCGGGCCGACCGCACCGGCGCAGGGGCTTTGTTTGGAGAGGGTGGAGTATTAAATGAACAATTTATAGTTTAAAATTCTACAACTCCATTCAATTATCTGACTGAGGAAGAATTAATGGAATTAAAAGACTATCAATGAAATATTTGGGAGAAAATAAATTATCGGATGAAGATATGAAAAAGGGGTTGAATGGGTAACGTCGACTTTCAAAGATTGACTTTATAGATTAGATTAACTTTAAAGGGATTCCAGATTGTGATTCTGGGATTTTTTATTTAGCAGACTACTCCTTTTACTCAGGAATATAAAAAATTTGATGATAAACAATTTTACCACGAAGAGCACGAAGGTCACAAAGGAAAAACGCTTGGTTTTATAAATCTTCGTGCTCTTCCGTGTCCTTCGTGGTAGATAAGGGTCTTCCTGAGCTAACGGATTAGTCAGCTTAATTTATTATAAAATTATTTCCAAAATTTTATATAACAAAAGAAGGTAAATCGTGGAATGTATCGAATCTCAATTACTGTACGTTTGTTTTATTTTACAGACCAATTAATAAATATTTATCGAACTTAATAGGATGCATAATAACAAATTGGTCTAAAATTAAAGGTTAAAATGCAAGAGTTGAAATACCAAGAATAAATATAAGAGAAGGAATAAAAATGAATAAAGAAACAGAAGATTTTTCTAATATATGCCGTCAGAGGCATGGAAAGATTAAAAAATGTTTTATGACTGGGAAAATTTGTGTATCTGCTGAGATAATTGAAAATCGTATTCAGGCATTACAGAACAAGGGTGAAAGTAAAATTGAAGGTTTTATGATTATGCCATATCAACCTAATTTAAACGCCTTTTTTAATTGGTCATTAATACGGTTTTTTGAAAAACAATATGGTACAAGTTCAGTGACACTCAAAAGAGCAGATCAGATTCGACGAACAGGATATGTAATTTGTGAGAAAATATGTAGAAAAATTCAAGAAGCCGCCTTTGTAGTTGTCGATTTGTCGGTTAATAATTCTAATGTTTTCTATGAAATGGGACTAGCATATGGTTTGCAGCATAAAATGATAACAATCTATAATTCTAGTTCAGATGCTTCAAAATGGCTTAAAAATATTCTTCCTGAAGATATTATTACTAAAACATATAAATATGATAATTTAAAACCTATATCAATGGAGGAAAATTTTTCCCAAAAAATATATGTGGCACCTGAAGCAATATATACCAACAATCCTAATACACCAAATACAAAAGAACATAGAATTATATTACTTGATTTATCAGATAAAACTTTGATAAACCAACAAAATGATGATAATCTAAAAGATATTTCTCTTGGTTTTGTTGATCTAATTAAAGGTGCCATTGGAGTTTCTGTTGATAATATAGTCAGCGGATTGGAAGAATTACCACTCGAACAACAATTTCCAAAAGATTATATTGAAATTATTAAAAACATGAAAACTGCCGAAGAAATTGGAGAGATTGGAAAGCACCATGAAAATAATTTTTATTACATAAAGAATTTTATTGATAGAGCTTTTTGTGTTATTATTAGAACATCAAATACTCATCCGTTTTCGTATTTTTGGTTGGGATATTGCCATGCTATTGGTAAAAATGTAATTCCAACTTATGAAATAATAAAAGAAAATGATAAAATTGATGATTTAGCATTTGATATTCGGTCTCTTTGGCATTTAGTTTTAATTAAAGATGAACCCACTAAAATTCTTAAAGAATTAGAGGATATTTTGAAACAGATGATTATTGTTGATTTTGAAGAATGGTCCAGAAAATGGTTTTGGACAACAATGTTTGGGAATTCAGGTCGTGTTTCAATTTTTGCAGGAGCCCTTCATATTGAAAAATTTGATCGTGAAATGGTTGGAGATTGGGATTTACGAATTGCTTCAGAACTAATGTCATATTTTTCAACACATCAGCTTCTTGCGACAATAGAATCACCAATATATCAACCACCAATAAAGAAAAAAAGTGATCTTACAAATTATTACAAACAAATCGAGGATTTAATTAAGGGAAAAAATACAATTGTAATTGCCTCACCAGATGTAAATCCATTAACTGAAGTCCTTTTGGGACGATTATATGGTATAGATGACCAGAAATTATTTAAAGACAAATTTGATCCTAAATTAAATAGTTCTTCAGTTGCAGCAGTAAAGAAACGAAAGAGTGGAACAAAAGAATCTTCTTTAGTAGATAAATCAACTATAACAAATGAAATATTGAATCGATTCTTTTTTATTGAGGAAGAAGGAGATGACGTATCGAAAGAATATCGAGGTTTTCGCGGGAATTGGTTGAAAAATGAAAAGGAAGGAAGATATTTTGAGTTTTTAGAGGAATATAAAAGCCAAACTGAATGTAAAGATTCTGATTTTAGTCTTTATGCACATCTTGTTATTGCATTAAATCCTTTTAATACTAATGGACAAAGAAACTTCGTAATTATTTTAAATGGTATTAGTGGGCCATCAACTTTTGCATTGACACATTTATTAACCGGTGGAATAGGAAAAGAATTTGTTGATTATAAGGCTTATGATTTCAATCCACATAAAACTTCTGAACAAATTCTCATGTTTATTAATGAAAAAATTAAAAATAATTTAAATAATGATAATAGTGAGTTTTGGGGTATACAAATGATAATAAGAGTAACTGTAGGACCACCAATTATATGTGAAGAAAATACTACAGAAATAAAAAAAGCAATCGATGATGGATATCTTACATTTGATACAAGAAGGGTTAAAAAGTGGGAGACAATAGGGCCGATCGAATTTATTAAAAGGGTATAACTCATCATATGGTTTCGCTTGAAGGCTTTCTTATAGAAAATAGAAAGGCTTTGTAACTAGTCGCTAGAGAATGCATAAAGCGGGAACCAATTAATAGTTTATAGGAGAAAAAATGAGAGTAATAGAGGAAAACTACCAGCGCGTTACGGATGACAGGCGTTCATTCGATATTAAATTCTGGCAATCCCAAGGCGAACGAGCTATATGATTCACGACTACTTTTTAATTCGAGGTATAGATGCCGACTTCAAAGAACTGTTGAATCTTTTCGAAAAGCATAAGATTCGTTATTGTAGGTGGCTACGCGGTTATGAAATACAGCAAGCCGCGATTCCATTGGCAAATCTCACCACGGAAGGCAGGATTGCTTCTACCAGATGGGCAGACCGCCTTTGCGGGTTGATATTATGAAACCATTGATCTGAACGCCGGATAATTGTATATGCATAGAATAAAAAGCT
>JBJKPO010000310.1:0-9844 GCA_046706235.1 Bacillota bacterium
GGAAGTGAGGGACCTGGCCGGGCGAAGCGCCCAGGCCGCCAAGGATACCACCGCCATCATTGAGTCCAATATCGAATTATCCGATCAAGGAGTTTTAATGGCGGAACGGGTCCGGAATTCCTTGAACGAAATCACGAACCAGGCTAAGAAGGTCCGCGAATTAATGGATGAAATCGCCGCCGCCGGCCGGGAGCAGTCCCAGGGTATCGAGTTGGTGAGTTGCGCGATGGGGCAAATACAAACGATCACCCAGCAAAACGCCGTCAGTTCCGAGGAAAGCGCGGCCGCCGCCGCAGAGTTGAGTATCCAGGCTGAAAACATGAAGAAGATGGTTAATGAATTATCACAGCTAATGAATGGCTCGATCGCCACTCAAAAGGCCGGTTTACAATTTGCCGCCACCCATGAAAAACCGGGAATATTTTAGGAATTTATTAATATATAATAGGGGCACCTAAAATACGGCGGCGATATTTATCAGCCGCAACATTAAAAGAAAGGGGGATGTTCTACATTATTTATGGAATCCAAAAATGGTTTGCCAAATACGATCAAACCTTAACCAATCCAGGCGCTAAGCCCGGATCGGACGAGAGAGACGGCCGGCGGGGTCCAAAAGGTCATTATCCGTTACGGAACATTTTTCTTTATCTTATATTGGGAATCGCCGCGTTTTTATGCGTTGTCCACTTTGGTAGTGGCGGTCCGGGAGTGATCAAGGAAGTTTCAAATGTCCATTACGTGGACTCGGTGGGTACTAATTTCTTATTTCGCGGTGGTCTTCCCCAGACGGGCAATCCACCGGTTTTTAATTATAAAGGGTTAAAACGGGCTGTCATTAACGCGGGGAAACAGGCCGGGGTTAAGATACCCGCCTCGTTTTATCTGATCGATGTCAACTTTTTAAATATCGAGAACCCCAAGGATGCCCGGTGGATTTCGGTGGAACAACGGTTCTTTCGAACCAAACCGGCGCTCGGCCGGATCCAGGTCTGGGGGATGAATGGTATCGGATTGAATGTCAATGATCCGGCGCTTGCCGCCAACCGGGAGTACTTGGCCCGAAATCTGGATCAATGGTTGAACGACAAGCTGGCCAAACGGGTGGAGACATTGCGGGGGTGGCTTGAAGGTCCTTCACCCGCCGGCCACGGCCAAATAAAATTACCAATCGTTATTTTTATCCATTGCGTCGCCGGATGCGACCGCACCGGAGAGTTTGCCGGGGCTTATTACTTGCGATATTTACATAAATCTTGGGAAGAAGTGAATGCGCTCAACCGGAGCATGTGTCACCGCAACCGGCCGTTCGGCTGTAAAAATTACCGCGCAGTCCAGTGGTATTGCCTCCACCTCAACCTGAAACACAATTTTAAATTGAATTGGTGGAAAGAGTTCACTTGCAGCGGAAAATAAAACATAATACCGGATGTGAAGCTGAATATGCCTTATGCCAAAGTCCAAATGCAATCACAGATCAAACTGGCTATTTCCCAGGTAAAAAAAGCGGTTTATGCCATTGTTGGTGAATTGGGAATAACTGCCTGGGTTACCGCGGAACCGGTGCCGTATCAGGTACGGATGACCGGGGTCAAAAAAGAGCTGCAAATCGGGTCAAAATGGGGAAATCCCTGGGACTGCGCCTGGTTTCATTTTAGCGGAAACGTGCCCCCAAACGCCGCCGGGAAAAAGGTGGCGCTATTGATTGATATCGGAGGCGAAGCTTGCCTGGTGGACCGGGAGGGCACCCCGGTACAGGGCTTGACCAATGCCAACTCCGAATTTGACCGTTCGTTGGGAACGCCTGGTAAACGGGTGGTTTTTCTTACAGAACGGGCTAAGGGCGGGGAATCCATCGACCTCTGGGCGGATGCGGGGACTAACGATCTTTTTGGCAAATACCGGGATAACGGGACGGTTCAAGCTGCCTATATTGCCATTTGTAACGACAGTATGAAAGCCTTATATTATGATATGCAATATCTGTTTGAACTGATGTCGAACCTGCCGGAAAACAGCGCCAGATACAATAGTATCTTGTTCACTTTATATCATGCGTCACTAATCTTAATCCGGCGGGGCGCCGGCGAGGTTTCACGAGCAAGCGGGGCCGCCCGGATCGCTATAGCGCCGGAACTGGCAAAAAAAGCAGCCGATCCGTCATTACTAATAAGCGCCTTGGGGCATTCACATATCGATCTGGCCTGGCTGTGGCCGCTCCGGGAAACGGTTCGCAAGGGAGCCCGCACTTTCGCCACGGCATTGCTGATGATGGAACGCTATCCCGATTATATCTTCGGCGCCAGTCAACCCCAATTGTACCAATGGATCAAATCGTATTACCCGGTGCTGTATGAAAAGATCAAACCGCGGGTCCGGGAGGGCCGCTGGGAGACTTTAGGCGCCATGTGGGTGGAACCCGATACCAATATCCCGGGTGGGGAGTCCCTGGTCCGCCAGATACTTTACGGAAAACAGTTCTTTCAAACCGAATTCAATCAGGACCCGAACCTGATGTGGCTGCCGGATAGTTTCGGCTTTAATGGCGCCCTGCCGCAAATCCTTAAAAAATCGGGAATCGACTTCTTTTTAACCATCAAACTTTCCTGGAACCTATTCGATCAATACCCGCATCATACTTTTATGTGGAAGGGAATCGACGGCAGCGCCGTCCTGGCCCATATGCCGCCTGAAGGCACTTACAACAGTTCGGCGGCCCCGCGGGCAATCGTTACCACCGAAGCAAACTATCGCGATAAGGGAGTTTCCGATACCTGTCTGGTTGTCTTTGGAATCGGCGACGGAGGCGGAGGGCCGGGGGAAGAACACTTGGAGATGCTGAACCGCGAACAAGACTCAGCCAGCTTACCGCCGGTCCGGCAGGAAACGGCGGGTGAATTTTTCCGGAAACTGGCGTTAAAATCGCCGGAATACCGGTTCTGGCAAGGGGAACTATACCTGGAACGGCACCAGGGAACTTATACGACCCAGGCCCGGATTAAACGCTATAACCGGCAAATCGAGATCGCCCTTCGTAATCTGGAGTTTTATGCGACGCTGGCCATGGTATGGGGAGGGGCCGTTTATCCGGTCGCCGAGTTGGAAACAATCTGGAAGGAAGTATTGCTTTACCAGTTTCATGATATCATTGCCGGGTCGGCTGTCGCCCGGGTTTACCGGGAAGCGTTTGCCGAATACGAACGGCTGCTCCACCGGATTTCAGTCCTTCAAAAGCAAGCTCTGCAATCCTTATCGGGAATAATTCATACCGAAAAAGCCGTTATGCCCGCCATAATTTGGAATCCCACCTCCTGGGAACGGGAGGAATGGTTTAAAATAAATAACAATTGGTATCGGGTCCGGGTTCCGGCCATGGGTTATCTGGTGATCGATCTGGCTTATCCCACCCAATTACCAATTTTAAAAGCTGATAACAATAAACTTGAGAATGATAAACTGTCGATTAATCGGGGGGTGGACGGTTCGTTGACGGCGGTTTTCGATATGGAAAACCAACGCCGGGTCCTAAAAGGTCCCGGTAACCGTTTGGCGATATATATTGATACGGGAGACGCCTGGGATATCCCGATTGGATATGCCGACAACATGCCGGAGTATTTCCGGTTAAACAAGGTTGCCACTCAGGTTGACGGTCCCAGGGCGTGCCTCCAGCAAACTTTTTCTTATGGTAAATCTATTTTGGAACAAGAGATAGTCCTGGTACACGGCAGCCGCCGGATTGATTTTATCACTAAAGTCGATTGGCGGGAACGTCAAAAAATGTTACGGACCTCTTTCCCGGTGAATGCGCAAAATACCGAAGCCACTTGTGAGATTCAATTCGGCAGTCTCCGGCGTCCCACCCACCGGAACACCACCTGGGACATGGCTAAATTTGAAGTTTGCGCGCAGCGATGGATTGATCTCTCCGATACCGGCTATGGAACGGCGTTGCTTAACGATTGCAAATACGGCCATAAGGTTTATGAGAATAGTTTGGATATCGATTTATTGCGCAGTCCGGTTTACCCGGATCCCGAGGCCGACTTGGGCCGGCATGAGTTTACCTATGCCCTCTTTCCTCACGGCGGCGATTATGCCGATGGAAAAGTGGTTCAGGCGGGTTATGACCTGAATATTCCTTTGTTGGTGGTGATGCTGCCCCCTAATACCGGCGGGATGTTGCCGGCGAGCGGCTCGTTTTTTTCGGTGGAACCGGAAAACATTATAATCGAAACAATCAAAAAAGCCGAAGCCGGTCGGGCAATAATTGTCCGGCTTTATGAGTGCGCCGGACGCGAGACCATGGCCGGACTTACTCCTCATTTCTCCTTTATTTCCGCGGAATTGGTTAATTTGATGGAAAAACACTGCGATCAATCCAAGTTTCGGGAGCAAATGAAGCTTTATTTCGAGGCATATGAGATTCATACTATAAAATTCACCTTAAAACCATTATTCATCCCGGAGGCGTGAACCGTATTTGATGGTTATTTTGAAAATAAGCGTATTGATCATACAGTCTCAGATAAAAGGAATGCCGGGAATAGTTAATAAATCCGTTACCGGTTTGTTAATTCTTTTTCATTAATTCTTCGAGAAGTTTCATGTTATTAAGGATGTTTTGGTCGTTCGGCCGGAAAGACAGGGCGATTTCGTTATGATGGTAAGAGAGTTCATACTTGCCCAACTGGTAATAGCATAGGCCAAGCTGTAAATGAGGAAGCCACGTACGACTAACTTGGTTTTGGATGGTCCAACGGGTGTCCGGAGCCGGTAACTCGGCCGCCAGTTTATACCAGAAGGCTGCTTGCGGGAATTGGTTTTTCTCCAGAAAGGAATAGCCCAACCGGCAACAAAACTCCGGACGGGGAATATCGAGCGCAAACGACTTAAAGATATACTCCCGTTCTTTTTCCCGATCACCAAGGTAGTAATAACAATCCGCCAGTTTGCCGTAGACATGGACGCGGTCTTCCGCCGTAATATTTTCCATCGCCAAAAATTTTAAATAGAATTCGACGGCTTTTTGGTATGAGCGGTGCTGATGAAGTTCCATGGCATAGTGTAGCGTATCCCGGAGCGTTAATTTCCGGCCTTGGGTCAAGAGGTTTTCGTAAATTTTCAGATTACGGTCGGGATCGGAGGCGCCGTGATTTTTCCGATGGGTGACGACGATATCGCTGTCATAAAAAGCGCCGTCTTTAATTGCCAAGTCTTCATGGACGGCGCCTTCCCATTGAAAGTTTCCGGCCCGTTTTACCAGCCGGAAACGGCGGACATTCAGCGCGACATTGCCGTGATCGTCAAAGTCAACCTGGTATCCCATAGAAACGGCATCCACCGTGGGAGAGAGATATTGTTTTAACTGGGTCAGTTTCCGGGAGTCTTCGGGCAAGAGAAGATCGTCGGCGTCAAGCCACATGATGTAATCCATGGCGGCCCTGGCGAATGAGAAGTTCCGAGCTGCCGCGAAATCATCAATCCAGGCAAATTCGAAGACATGCGGAGTCCACTTGGCGGCGACCACCCTGGTCCGGTCGGTCGAACCCGTATCCACGATGATGATTTCGTCCACAACGTCCCGGACCGATTGCAAACACCGCTCCAGGGTATCCTGCTCGTTTTTGACAATCATGCAAAGGCTGATGGTAATCATTTGGGACACCTCTTAAGGATTCACACTTACGCCGATTGGTTGAAAACCCACTATAATTGTTGTTATGACCGTATTAGTATTTCCGTCAATGACTGAGACATTTCCACTGCCAAAGTTTATTACATAAATCCTGTTTGTTAAAGAATTAATACCTACACTACTGGGGTCAAAGTGTATTGAAATAGTGGTTATGACGGTATTGGTACCTCCGTCAATGACCGAGAAATTATTACTATCAAAGTTTGCCACGTAAATTCGGTTGGTTATCGGATTTACACCTATACCTTGAGGTTCATTACCTACCGAAACGGTTGCTATAACAGTATTAGAAAGCCCACTAATGACCGAGACATTATCACTACCATGGTTTGCCACATAAATTGCGTTTGTTGAAGGATTCACACTTATGCTTTCCGGACTAAAACCCACCGTAACTGTGGCTATGACGATATTGGTATTTCCGTCAATGACCGAGATATTATCGCTTCCCACATTTGCCACATAGATTCGGTTTGTTGCCGGATTCGTATCTATATCAATTGGCCCATTTCCTCCCGTAACGGCAGCTATGACCGTATTGGTGTTACCGTCAATGATCGAGACAATATCGCTGCCTTCGTTTGCCACGTAAATTAAGTTCGTTGCCGGATTCACACCTAAACCGTTTGGGAAAGTACTTACCGTAATGGTAGCTATGACCGTATCGGTGTTTCCGTCAATGACCGAGACATTGTCACTTCCCGCATTTGCCACATAGATTTGGTTCGTAATCGGATTCACACCTACCCCATGTGGGTCAGTACCAATCGTAACGGTTGCGATGACGGTATTGGTATTTCCATCAATGACTGAGACATTGTTATTACGGCTATTTGCAACATAAATCCGGTTAATGGAAAAAGGAATCAGTCCAACACGAAATACTTGTAATGCCCAAGTAAACATGGCCGGATTTACTTCGGGTGGAGTACCCGCCGGTTGGGGAACATTTTTGGCGATGACTTGAACATCCAGCCTGTCGCCGGCCGACAAAGCAATACCGGCGCCGTTGCCGCCGTGTACATACGTCTTTACATCACGCCATGGGAAAGGGTTCGGAACGGCGAAATTAAAACCGGGATTGGGTTGATCGATAATTACGTCATTCAGCAATATCAATACTTGATACTGATCGTCGGCGGCAATCGAAAGGGTTAAGTTATACGTACCTGCCGGGATCTGAGTCGCCGTAAATTGATCCGTTGCGGCGCCAATGGTAAACCTCCGGGTGAATTGCCCGGGAGCGCCGTCGGTTGGATCGGCGATGGCCGGGTTCCATAGATAACCGGGAATTTCGGAGTAAGAAGCCGGGATGATACCGCCAACGCTCCAATCCAAATTAGGCCAGGTTGGAAATGGATCAGCCACCGGTAACGGCGGCTGATTGGGTGATGCGCATATCCAATCCGGCCTCCTCGGATCGGATGCGGGGATACTTGCATATATTGCAGAAGGTTGTGACATTGCCAAACCTCCTTTTTCGGAGAATACTGCAATATATGTTCGTTTCGGGGATAATGTGATATTTAAATTGCATATGGTATCAAACGCATCGTATATGGTAAAAAAGGAGAAAAGGACAGCAGCAGTTTGTAATTGAGTAAACCACTGTCCTTGAAAAAGCCTTTAGTTAGTTTTTTCCGGCAATGACCATATCGATATTAGCGGTTTATTTATCGCAAAATCCCGTTTTTAAGGATTTACACCTATGTCTCGCGGGAGGATACCGCTTGTAATCGTGGCGATGACGGTATTGGTATTTCCGTCAATGACGGAAATGTTGTTACCATCTAAGTTTGCCACGTAAATTCCATTCGTCAGAGGATTTACACCTATTCTGCCTGGCCGGTTTCCAACCGTAACGGTAGCTATGATGGTATAGGTATTCCCATCAACGATCGAGACATTATCCGTAACTTGGTTTGCCACATAAATCCGGTCGGTTATCTGATTTATACCTACACCGCTAGGATCTTCCCCTACTTTAATAGTGGTGATAATAGTGTTGGAAAATCCGCTAATGACGTTGAGGTTACCATTGAATCTGTCTGCAATAAAAATCCGGTTCGTTGCCGTATCAACGGTTGGATCACTAGGGGTTTCCACTGTGATAGTAGCGATAACCGTATTGGTATTTCCATCAATGACCGAGACATTATCAGTAGTTTGATTTGCCACATAAATCCGGTTTGTTAGCGGATTTACACCTATATTGCTGCCTGGCTGGTGTCCCACGTTAACAGTGGCGATAATAGTATCGGTATTTCCGTCAATAACATAAACATTGTTTTCAGAAAAGTCCGTCACATAGATTCGATTGGTATTCAAGTTCACGCCGATACCGTCCGGGGCGGGACCAACCGTAATGGTGTTAATGACGGCATTGGTATTTCCGTCAATGACCGAGATATTTTTGGGAGTGAAAAAGTTGGCTACGTATACCCGGTTCGTTTTTGTATTCACACCGACGGCGATTGGGGCTACGCCTACGGTAACAGTGCTTATGATAGTATTAGTATTTCCGTCAATGACCGAGACATTGTTACTATCCGCATTTGCCACGTAAATCCGGTTAACGGAAATAGGAAACACGGGCTTTACCTGTCCAAGGCGGAATAACTGCAATACCCAGGTAAACATGGCCGGATTAGCTCCGGGCGGAGTACCCGCCGGTTGGGGAATATTTCTGGCGATGACTTGAATGTCCAGACTATCGCCGGCCGACAGCGTAATACCGGCGCCGCTGCCGCCGTATACATACGTCTTTACGTCCCGCCATGGGAAGGGGTTCGGAACGGCAAAATTAAAACCGGGATTGGGCTGATCGATAATTGTGCCGTTCAGCAATATCAATACTTGATACTCATCATCGGCGGCAATCGAAAGTATTAAGTTATATGTACCCGCCGGGATCCGAGTCGCCGTAAACAGATCCGTTGCTGCGCCAATGGTAAACCGCCGGGTGAATTGCTTGGGATAGCCGTCGGTTGGATCGGCAACGGCCGGATTCCAAAGATAGCTGGGAATTTCGGAGTATGAGTTCGGGATAATGCCGTCCGACTCTCCAATCCAAATTGGGCCAGGTCGGAAAGGGATCGGCCACCGGTAACGGCGGCAGATTGGGTGATGCGTATATCCAATCCGGCCTTTTCGGATCGGATACGGGAATACTTGCATATATTGCAGAAGGTTGTGACATTGCCAAACCTCCTTTTATCAAATAATAATGCAATATATGTCTGTTTCATGGAATACGTGATATTTAGAATACATATTATATTAAGCGCTTAATAAAAAATGCTATAATGTGTGAAGCTTTATGACATCTTGCGACGAGAAGCAAATTCTTATTGATAATTTATGGATTAGTCATTGTAAATTCAATTTTTAAGGATTTACAGTTATACCTTGTGGGTAAAGACTTACGGTGGCGATGACGGTATTGGTATTTCCGATGATCTTCAACCGGAACACCGATTAAGTAAAGGTATAAAAGTTTACGAATTAACGAACTCCTCGTCCTTTTTCAAGATTACGTCATGGGCGCCGCCTTCCCGGATTCCAATGGCCGACACCAGGGTTATTTTAGCTTTTTGCTGGAGTTCCTCGATTGATTTGGCGCCGCAGTTGCACATGGTCGACTTGATTTTACTGACGGTGAGATCGAGGTTATCCTTTAATTTTCCGGCATACGGCACGTAACTATCAACACCCTCCTCAAATGAAAGTTTTCCCTCGCTGCCCAGATCGTAACGCTGCCAGTTCCTGGCCCGGTTGGAACCTTCCCCCCAAAATTCCTTCACATAATTCATGCCCATCCGTAATTTACGGGAGGGGCTTTCGTCAAAACGGGCGAAATACCGGCCCATCATTACAAATTTGGCGCCCATGGCCAAGGCCAGGACCATATGATAATCATGGACAATGCCGCCATCCGAGCAGATTGGAATATAAACGCCGGTTTCCCTGCAATATTCATCGCGGGCCGCCGCGACTTCGATGACTGCGGTCGCTTGCCCCCGGCCGATGCCCTTTTGTTCCCTGGTTATACAGATGGAACCGCCGCCGATTCCGACTTTGATGAAGTCGGCCCCCGCTTCGGCCAGATAGCGGAAACCATCCCGGTCAACCACATTACCGCCGCCG
>JBJKPO010000311.1:0-3507 GCA_046706235.1 Bacillota bacterium
GGCCAAACATACCGACAGGGAAAGCCGAAAGTCATTTATGCGACAACGTATTTGCAATAACATCCCGGTTGGCATTTTAGGATATCACAATGGAGAACCGGTTGCCTGGTGTTCGATTGCTCCAAAATCCACTTATTGCAACTTAACGGATAAAGTGCAACTAACCGGGTCGAATGTTTGGTCATTGGTTTGTTTCTATATCAAGAATGAATACCGGAAACGGGGATTGACCCGGCAATTAATCAAAGCCGCGATCCAATACGCCAAAAGAGAAGGCGCTGATGTGATTGAAGCATATCCGGTGGATCCTCACTCCCCGAGTTACCGATTTATGGGTTTTATTAATACTTTTAACGATATCGGTTTTAAAAAAATCGGGCACGCGGGTTCAAGGCGTTATATAATGGCTTTGGATATAAAAAATAATTCGGATACCACAAATTCCCAGCCCCCTTCAGATCGGCCGTAATTCCGCCAATGCCATCAAGGCCATCGGCGGCCAGACTTCAGCAACCCCCAATCCATGGCTCTTAGAGGGGCAATATCCGGTGCGTTAGAGGCGCATCAAATCAATCTAAGTCGCCTCTTTTATTATCAATACCATTCGGTAAGCGGTGTTGCGTAAGTATCAATCTAAAGAAAACCGGTTAACGAAAGTACTGACCGAATTTATGTTATAACTGGATTATAAATTAAAAGCCAGTGACAGGGGAAACGGAAAGTATGTGGTATATAATATTAATAATACAATTATGGTCATCTTTAATTTGGAATTATCTTAAAAGAGCAAATTTAGAACAGGAGGGTAAATACAATGATAAGAGATAGCCACCGATATTTTACGGTGATTTTTGTGTTTCTGATCATGGTTGGGCTGTCTTCGTGCGGAGGGAGTTCAACTCTCCCGAGTCCAACTCCAGCTCCAACTCCCACCTGGCGGTTTATCGGCAATACGGGATTTACGCCGGGATCGGTATCGGATCATGCGTTATTTGTTTACCAGGGTATACCTTATGTAGCTTATTCCGATAGTATCGATGCCAAAATCAAGGTCATGAAACTCCAGGGTAATACTTGGGTCAATATCGGATCGTTTGTTTCCGACAATGATGTATGGTATATCTGTTTATATGTCTATAACGGTATGCCCTATGTGTCATATTGCGACTCTAGTTTAAATAAAGGTTATTTAAAAAAATTTAACGGAAGCTCCTGGGAAACGGTGGGTTCAGCGCCTTTTTTCGACGGACCCGCTTATGATATTTCGCTTTATGTCGATAATAATATTCCTTATGTTTCGTTTGCGGATAATGATACCGGCGATATCTATGTTAAAGAATTTGCCGGTTCCTGGCAAAATGTCGGCGTCTCTGGTTTTGCCGGGACAAGTGTTAGTTATACCTCCATCTACGTTTATAATGGCACACCGTATGTCGCCTTTATGGGAAATAACGCCACGGTAATGAAGTATGATTCCGGCTCTGGATGGACCCAGGTCGGTACGGCAGTTTCCTCTCAACGAGCGAAATATACCACCATACAAGTTTATAATGGGATCCCATATGTGTCTTTTCAAGACGAGGCTAATGGTTGGAGATTGACTGTCAAAAATTATGTCAGTGGCAATTGGCAACTCTTGGGTAGCGCCGGCTTTTCCACGGGAGTGCCTGAGTACCCTGTTCTCTTTATAGATCAAGGCAATATTTATATCGCTTACTACGAATTGACCGGAGGAAGTTTGGCGATAGTTTTAAAGTACAACGGCAGCACCTGGGAGCCGGTTGGAACTCCCGGTTTTTCAGGTGAGATCTCGGATATATCATTATATGTTGATCAAGGTATTCCGTATGTGTCGTTCGATGACAAAGACGATGGCAATAAATTGACAGTGATGGCTTATAAGTAATATCAAGAATTCAGTAAATAATTAAGACTACAATAAAACTAAAGCATTTTAAATGTATGCCGTCAAGCCGGTAACGAATGAATACCGGCTTTATTCTTTAATATCTTGATGCCAATAATCCCAAATACTCCTTGATAGCCAGGCTTGCTTGGTTGAGGGCTTCGGCCGAAGGGATCAGCTTTTGAATGTCAAAACCGCCGGATGCGTTTACCCGGTAATCGGTTGGGAAAGGGATAACCGTAATACCGGTTTTGGTAAATTGTTTTACCGCCCTCGGCATATGGAAGGCGGAGGTGACCAGGACCGGACGGTGAAAATGGTATTGGGCCAGAAGTTTTTTAGTATATTTGGCGTTTTCGGTGGTATTGATGCTTTGATTTTCCACTATAATCTTAGTAGGAAGGATTCCAACCCCAAGTAATATCATTCGCGTGATTTCCGATTCAACGCCGGCGGTCCGATAGGCTTTGCCGGCTGAAAGAATAACAGGCGTTTTCAGTTGGTGATAGAGTTGCATGGCAGTTAGCAAGCGGTTGGCGGCGGCTCCGGATAAATGCCCTTTTACTCCGATATTGGGAGTGTCCAGGGTTGCTCCGCCTCCAAGCACGATTATTACGTCTCCGCGGATTGATGCGGGAGGTTGATACCGGTTTTCCAGGGAGTGGATTAAGATATCGCTGAAAAAGGATATGGAACTAAGGTAAAAGAGCAACGTAATACCGGCCGCCATGAAGAAACCGCGGCGGTGTTTCCGATAAATCCACCAGCAAAAACCGGTTAAGATGATGATCAAAATTCCCGGGGGCAACAAGCAAGTGGTATAAATAAGACTAATCCAATTTACCATCTTCGGCACCTTCTTGAAGTTTTAAAAACTCCATCCGTCTTCTTCTTCGCGATAGACATATTTCCTGCATAATAAAACTATTTTTGACTTTTGTAGTATAACTCATAGTCGAGAACCATATATTTTATATTATTGCTTGGAAAACGGAGGGTGGAAATTGGCGCGGATCCTGGTGCTAAAAAAGCTAAACATCCTGGTTGGGGCCGGTCTGGTTACTTTTTTAACGCTGTCTCTGGTCATTTGCCCCAAGGAAGGCGTGGAGGCGGCGGTTTCCGTCGTGAAGGTTTTTTGGGAGATTGTTTTTCCCTCGTAATTGCCGTTCTTTGTTTTATCCGAAATCATGCTGGGGATGGGCGTGGTTCATTTCATCGGAGTGCTGCTCGAACCATTGATGCGCCCGTTATTTAACGTGCCGGGAATTGGCGCGTTTGCCCTGTCCATGGGTTTAGCGGCCGGTTATCCGATGGATGCGGTGATTACCGGCAAGTTTCGCCGTAGCGGGATGTGTACCAGGGTGGAAGGAGAACGGTTATTATCGTTTACCAATACCGCCGACCCGTTGTTTATTTTCGGGGCGGTGGCGGTGGGAATGTTCGGCCGGCCCGACTTGGGGGTAGTATTAGGTATCGCCCACTATCTTTCCAGTTTTTCGGTGGGCTTCATCTTTAAATTTTATGGAAATCACCACCGGGACCAGCAAGAACCCGCCGGGCAGGCTTTCCGCAAGGGAATCCTGCGCCGGGCGGTTCGGGCT
>JBJKPO010000312.1:0-16100 GCA_046706235.1 Bacillota bacterium
CCGATGGCCCGTAAAGTGCCGAACTCTTTCAGACGTTCAAAAAGATTCAGCCGCACCGTGGAACGGATCCCGACAGCAATGACCAATAAAATGAAAATAACAAAGGAGGTGACAAAGTCCTTGAAAAAGCCGGCGATGGCTTCATAAAATTGAGCGGAATAATGTAAAGTTTCAGCGCGCAATTGTCCATTCCCGGCCGTCAGGTAACGATCCAGCCGCTTGGCGAATGCTTCTGAATGCTTGGGATTTTTTAGATAAATCCGGACGGAGCGAAAATATTCAGGATTCTGATCGAAAAGCTCCAAGGCATTTTCCGGAGTCATAAAAACATAAACACTGTCAAAATCGGAACTGCTATGATAGATGCCTGTCACCTGATATTCCAGGGAATTAACCGGACCGCGCGCGGTGGCGCTGTCTACTATAATCCAATCTCCGATGCGAAGTTGATTTTTCCGGGCCAGGTCATCGCTGATACAGACCCCGTCATTATGACCATAAGGCAGTTTGCCGGCGATCAATTGCACGTTTTTTGTCTTCTGCCAATATAGCATCTCCTGGGCGGAGGCGCCGAAAATAATGCAATATGACGCATAACGCCCGGTATCGAGCATCCCATCGTTGTGGATTGATTTAAAACTGGTTGTAATCTCGCCGGAATGATCCTTTAAAAACCGGTTCAATCGCTTGATGGCTGTTTTATTCTCTCGATCCTGCTTGATGTCGAACGCGGAGAAAAAAAGCCTGCTGGGATCGGTTATCTCAATTTCCTTGACATTTTTCCAAACTACGCTGACATCGCCTGATTGAAAATCGCGATACTTGGAAATAATTTGCCGGCCCACGCCGTTCCCAACGGCGAAACTAAACAATAATAATATGCAGGAGATCGTCAGGGTTAAACCAACCAGCAATGATCGTTTTTGATTTTTAAGCAAATTACGAAAGGCAATTTTTAAAAAAGCCGTCATCTTTTACTCACTCCTATACCGACTGAATAGTCCGGGCCGGATCCACCGAAGCCGCCTGGTAGGCCGGATAAAAAGAAGCCGCCGCCGCAAAACCGGTCATTACAATCATGATCCATAAGATTTGGCCCCAGTCAATTTGGGGATATAAGGTTTTCCCCATGATGAAATCCATGGCCGGCACCGGCGAAGGCACTCCGGTCCGGCTTAAAAACAAAACCAAAGCCACACTCAACAAAACACCTATAATACTGGACAAGAACGCAATCGCCAGTATTTCCCCCATGAAGATCCCGATCGCCTGATTACGGCTGAAACCGATTGCCCGCAGCGTTCCGGTTTCCCGGCAACGTTCGATGCCCATCAGATAAACCAGATTAAAAATTAAAATACCAATTATAATCATAATTAAGAAAACTAATATATTTAAGGTGGTAAATAACGTATCACCCACGCTTTTAAACGTCTCCCCCATCTCCAAATGACTTGAAAGCTTCACTTTTTCCGGCTGTTTATTTCCTTCCAGATAATCGAAACTCTTAACTTTTAAATCATCACTTGTTAATTTCACGTTAGCGGTAATGACATTATCGATCCCCGCCTGATGAAAAGCCCGGGAAAGTTTAAGTATTTCACTGTTTTCATTATCCGTTTCCGGGCTATTCAATATCAAATCAGTCGCTTCATAATCATTAAACGCGGCTAGTTTTCGGACACTGGCGCCGGGCACATAGTTCGCTTTATAACTGAACAGCGATAACATTACATAATTGCCGATTCCCACCACTTTCATATCCAGTCCGCTATTGAGACCATACTCGTTTTTGGTGGTGATATGAATAGAATCGCCCGGTTTGACGCTAAAGCTTTTCGCCTGTTCTTCAGTGAGCAAAATTTCATCCCGGCCTACCGGATCCAGATAGCGCCCGGTTTTTAGAATAAAAGCCTTCCGGTATGTCTTCCAGTCCGGTTCAATCCCGATAAGCATGGTCTCCTCACGTTTTCCCGGTATGGTGAGATAAGCGCTCCGGCGTACCAAAGTCCGGTAAGTTATCCTGGGAAATTGTTTTTTTAAAATACCGGTAATCTTCCGGATAGTGCTTGATTGTAAGGACTTTATCGTATCCCAGGCTTTATTGTATTGTTCCGCCATGTCTCCTTCCATTGAATCATTGGAGCGAATTTGAATCCGGCCGGTGATCCCGTTAACAATCACATTGTTGATTTTATTTTTAATGGCTAAAATGAAGGAACCGGAAATAACCATCACCAGGCTGACCGAAAGAATGAAAAAGCCTAATGTCAATGAACGCCACCACTTCGAAGCCGCGTTTTTCAACGAAAATATTATTAAATTCATATTCCGTTCTCCTTTGGAAGCCCATCTTCCAGGTATAAGACCCGGTTGGCCCGGCTGATAATCTTGGCGTCGTGGGATGAAAAAACGAAGGTTACTTTTTCCCGGCGGTTAATTTCGTGCATTAATTCAATAATTCCCACACCGGTTTTGGAATCCAGGTTTGCCGTCGGTTCATCGGCCAATACAATCTCCGGTTTGGTCACCAGGGCCCGGGCCACGGCGACCCTTTGTTGTTGCCCGCCGGAAAGTTCAAAAGGCCGTTGCCGGATTTGTCCGGCAAGACCAACCTGCTCGATGAAATAATGCACTCGCTCCCGGCGTTCCCGTAGTGAAACATCCCGGTGAATCAACAAGGGTAATTCGATGTTTTCATAGACATTTAATACCGGCATTAGATTAAAAGATTGAAAGATAAATCCCAATAACTTTGAGCGAACTTTATCCAGCTTCGTTTCGGTTAACTCGCTGACCAACTCCCCTCCAAGCCTTACTTCTCCTTCACTCGGGTAATCCAAACAACCGATTATGTTTAACAAAGTAGATTTCCCACTTCCCGAAGCGCCGGCAATCACCACAAATTCCCCGGTTTCAACGTCGAAATTAACCCCCCGCAAAGCATGAACCACTGTCTTTCCCAGATCATAATCTTTTTTAATGCCTTTTAGCGATACGGCCTTCATTTTATTCATCTCCCCCAATCATTAAACGGGTAGTTTAATCAAATGTATTAAACACATGTTTAAATCATATGTATAAAATATCACTTTTTCCCTCGTTTAACAAGACCTATTTTAGAAAAATTCTTACTTTGGGAGAAAGTTACTTATCAAGCGTTTAATGAAAAGAAACTTATCCATAACATAATAATCCATAGGCATTATTTAAACCTGAATCTGGCAAGTAACTTAAAAATATTTCTAAATAGGGACTTGCCGGATTCAGTAGCTGAACCCGATCCGGCAAATTTTTCTTTGCATTTCAAGAAAAATTTAAATGTACTCGCCGGATCGAGGTTAAATGATACCATGGATTATGGAAATATATATAAATTTTAACTGAATTATTTAATACCGTTTTTTGTTCTTTGATATTTGGTTTTTCCGTTGATTACTTCTTCAAGGGCAATCGTTACGGCCTTATTTATACGTTCATCATCGGATTGTTCTTCTTGAAGAATTTGACGCGCCCGTTTCGCTGCCACAATGACCAGTGTATATTTATTTTCGGTATGTTTTAAAAGATTGTCCAATGGCGGGTGGATCATTATTTTCCCTCTTTTCATCATCCGTTTTTGATACCTTGCGAAAATAAAACTGTAACTTGAAAATAACCTTCATCATGAACCCTTGGTTCGTTTATACTCCTCCAATAAAGAATTAATTAAAGTTTTAACAGAAACAATCTCTTTAGTGCGGTATCCATTGGCTCCCGAAAAAACGAATCCCTGTTTTAGCTTCCCCTGGCAGGCGTTGATTAATGCCCGCGCGATACAATAAGGGCTGTGCTGATAATCACAAGTAGTGATGCAGTGATAAGGGCAATGGTACGGTTTCTTTTTACCGACGGCGACGTCGGCAATAAATTGATTTTTAACGGCTCTTCCCAATAAACCAACCGGACTTTTGATTATGACCAAATCCTCTTGTTTTAGGTCGAGAAAGGTTCTTTTAAACTCAATAGCCGCATCGCATTCATGCGTAGCGATAAAACGGGTGGCCATCTGGACTCCGGCGGCCCCCATTTCCATAAATTTATTAATATCCGCGCCGTTATGGATACCGCCGGCGGCAATCACCGGAATGGACCTTTGGTAGTGCTCTTCGAACTTACTTACTTCGGTTATCACCTGGGGAAGCAGATTTTCCAGCGAATACTCGGAGCTATTAATTTGTTCCGATTTAAATCCCAAGTGCCCCCCTGCCAGTGGTCCTTCGACAACGACAGCGTCAGGAACATAACTATACTTTTCAATCCACCTTTTAAATATAATCCCGGACGCCCGCGCCGAAGATACAATTGGAACCAATTTAGTTTTTTTAGTTCCCGCCAGAAACTGAGGCAGGTTGAGCGGAAGCCCGGCCCCGGAAAAAATCACGTCAGCGCCTTCCTCAATGGCTGTCCGCGCCATATCCGCAAAATTGGACAAAGCCGTCATGATATTGACGCCTAGAATCCCTTGGGTCAGTTCACGGGCTTTTCTTATTTCCTTCTTGAGCGCTCGAATATTAGCCGCCAAGAAATTTTTTGCAAAATCAGGTTCCAGCATTCCAATGCCGGCGGTAGCTATAACGCCGATACCTCCTTCATTGGCTACGGCCGAGGCTAAACCGGCCAAAGAAACCCCGACCCCCATTCCTCCCTGGATTATCGGGAGTCTGGCGGTTAAATCTCCGATGTTAAACCCCTTAATGGCGTTAAATTGCACGGTAGTTCCTCCATTCTATCATTCGATCGAATTATTTGGGCGGTTTTTACGGTCCAATATTTATCTACATTAATACCGTTGCTTTTCGTGAATTCTTTTACTACATTTAAAGCCCTCTTAGGGATTATCATGTGGAACTCATAACCACTATTCCCAAAAAATTTCCATCGCTCGATCATCTGTGTTTCGCTCATCGAATCATCGGTCACAACGTCGCATAACGTAGTTTTATCATCAAAAACAGCGGATAAATCGGGAGTGTACCCTCCAATTTTGGCAGGTTGCCCATGGATATAGTTCTCATGGTTAACTTTAATATCAGTATATCCCAGTTTCCGGTAGTTGACTGCCTGAGTGATGAGTAGTTTGTTATGAAGATTTTGCTCCAATAGTGTCCCAGTCATTGTAATCCTCCTAGTTTAAATTGATGTAACTAAAAATTTTGAATCATAAACGGTTTATTCGATTTCACAGTGAATTGTTTTTAAATCTTGTCCGTTGCAATGGATTCCAAGCGCCTGCAAATTATAAACAATCAAAGGAAAGGTAAACTCGATCAAATCAACTGGGTTATCTTCCTGGAGCCAGTAAGAGATGATCGAAAAAATCGATCCGGTGAAAAGAATTGCCGCCACTCCGGCATCAGGTACGTTTATTGCGTTTTTTCGGCGTAAATTGCTGAAGATCTCCTCGAAAACCCGTGAAATTTTTTGGTGGTCGGCGGTTCTTTTCTTTTCAAAATGCGGATTTACACCTACTGAACCGATCAGCATGATCCGGGCAAGTTCCTTGTTTTTTTGGAAAGTCCGCAGGGAAAGCATAATTGCATGGCTGATGCTCTTTACAATGTTCGCCGCGTCGTCGGTCATTGTATACACTGCATCTTGTAAAACATTTAAATAGGTTCCTATCATTTCATCGTAAAGAATCTCAAACAATTCTTCCTTGTTGTTAAAGTAGAAATAAAAAGAGCCGGTGGAAATTCCGGCTTCCTCAAGAATATCCGTTACTTTCGTGTTATAATAACCTTTCTCGGCGAAGACCCTAGCGGCGGTGTCCAATATATGCCGCCGCTTGGCATCCTTTTGTTCCTGGATTCTTTGGGGAGTCCGGTATACCAATTTTCATTCTCCTTTCAAAAACATAGAATGAAAATTCATTCTATGCTTAATTATATACTTTTATTAAGGATAAGCAAGGGGTTTTTAAAATACCTTATAGTTAAACCTTTATCAACAAGTCAGATAAAAAGAAGACATGATTTACCTAAGTTTATGTACATAATAAAATATATCATGTGGAATTTACTTGATAACGGTTTCCCGGTCATTTGCGGTAGTGAAGCCGATCTTGACCAAATATTCCCAGGTAAGAAATTAATATATACCCCCATTTCCAACATCACTTTCGATAAAGTCCAATCTGGTTTCGGATTAGCGCTTCACATGCACCAGCCTGTGATTCCGGCCGCGACCGATGATTTATCCACTGCCGGATTGATATCCAACCTGCAATATATGTTGGAACATCAGCATATTGGCGACAATCATAATGCACCGGTATTTCTGCGGTGCTATGAACGAATGTCCGGTTTGATCAGGGACTTGGTAAATGAAGGGCACAACCCCCGAATTATGCTTGACTATTCGGGAAATTTATTTTGGGGCTTGCAGCAAATGAGCGAAACCGGGGTTTTGGAAAAGCTGGCCATTATTACCACCGATCCGAAGTATTATCAAAACGTCGAATGGCTCGGTACTATGTGGTCCCACGCGGTGGTTCCTTCCACACCTATCCCGGATATCAAATTACATCTAATGGCCTGGCGGTTTCACTTTGCTTCGCTCTTCGGGTTGGAAGCCATCCGGCGGGTCAAAGGATTTTCGCCGCCGGAAATGCACTTGCCGATTCATCCTGATGTTTGTTATGAGTATATCAAAGCATTAAAAGAATGCGGCTATCAATGGCTGCTCGTCCAGGAGCATACGGTGGAAAGCCTTGACGGCGGGCCGATTCGGCACCCTCACTACCCGCACCGGCTGATCGCTAAAAATTCATTAGGACAGGCGGTTGAGATCCCGGTTTTGATTAAAACTCAAGGATCGGATACCAAATTGGTCGGACAGATGCAGCCATATGCCGAAGCAAAATCATTGGAACGCCAAAAATACTGCGGTACAATAGCTCCACCGCTAGTATTACAAATCGGGGACGGCGAAAACGGGGGCGTAATGATGAATGAATTTCCGTCAGCTTATTATCAGGTATTTCGACAAATAAAAACTCAGGGCGTAGTGGCAATGAATGGGTCCGAGTATTTGGAATTCATCAAACAAACCGGCTTTAAGGAAACTTCTTTCATCCCGGTACAGCCGGTTTCCCAGCATAAAATCTGGGAGTGTGTATCCGGGTTTTCACCGGATGCTTGTAACCTGGCTATCCAAAAAATCCGGGAAACCGAGCCGGGATTCGATCTGGATCGGGGCTCCTGGACCAATGATCGTAGCTGGGTGCAAGGATATGAAAACGTCCTGGATCCGCTCAATACTTTAAGCGTCAAGTTCCATCGCCGTTTTGATTCTGGAAAGTCAAATCATCAAAACCATGAATATCAGGAAGCCCTATTGTATCTTTTACTTTCCCAAACCAGTTGCTTCCGTTATTGGGGCCGGGGCATCTGGACCGATTACGCCCAGGAAATATGCCGCCGGGGGATGGCGGTTTTAGAGAAGCGAAATCAAAAGTGAAAATAAGGAATTTCCCGTTCCGCATTCAATAAAGGAAATATTTTTATTATCACGAAGTTATAGGCAACGAAATCATATGTTAAATTTTTGAGGTGTTGTTTAATATTAAAACCATATTAAAATTGCGGTAAAGAAAGCAGGGCCCCGGCATGAAAAAGAAAATCTTCAAACCACCCCCTGAAAATAAAGAGACGCAATATTCCGGACTACAACCGGAGGAAATCCTGGAGAGCATCACCGACGCCTTCTATGCCGTCGATACCGATTGGCGTTTGACATACATCAATCACCGGGCGGAAGAATGGTGGCGCCGCCGCCGGGAAGAGCTCTTAGGAACCGTGCTCTGGGACATGTTCCCGGAACCTGAAAAAACCGTGGGTTGGCAACTGCACCACCAGGCTATGGGCGAACGGGTTCCGGTCCATTGGGAGACCTTCTCCCCCAATTTGAAGGTCTGGGTGGATGCGAATGCTTATCCTACCTCGGATGGCGGTATCGCTGTCTATTTCCGCGACATTACCGAACGCAAAAAGACCGAGGAAGTTCTGCGAGCCAGTGAAGAAAAGTACCGCGCCATTGTCGAGACTGCCGGCGAAGGAATAACCATCGCCAGGCCCGAAGGCAATTACTTTTATGTTAACCAGCGGATGGCGGACATGTTAGGCTATCCGGCGGATGAAATCCTCGGCAAGTCGAACTCGGATTTCACATTTGATGAATGTCGGCCGCAAGTTCTGCAAGCGCGTAAAGATCTCCGCCAAGGTAACGTGATCAATGGAGAATTCAAGTTTCGCCGCAAGGATGGCTCGGTAATGTGGACGATGTATAATGCCACGCCGATGTTTAACGAAAACGGGGAACATATCGCAAACCTCGCCATGCACACTAACATTACCGCGCGGAAGTTGGCCGAAGAGAAGCTTAAACAAGCCCATGACGAACTGGAGCGCCGGATCCTGGAAAGAACCCTAGAACTGCAACATTCCAACGAAACCCTTAAAACTGAGATTGAAGAGCGCAAAAGGACCGAACAAGCACTTAGAGAAAGCCGGGAGAAATACCAGGCTTTGATCGAAACTACCGGTGAATTTATTTGGGAAACGGACGTTCAAGGAAGGTATACTTATTGCAGCCCGCAAATGGAAAAACTTTGGGGAATCAAGCCAGAGGAGATGCTAGGGAAAACTCCCTTCGATGTGATGCCGAGTGAGGAAAAAAAAAATATATTAAAAAATTTATAGGCCTGGTTAGTTCTCCGCAACTATTTAGCGGATTGGAGTCACCCGCTTACGACGGCCGGGGCCGTTTGATTTTCATCGAAACCAGCGGGGTTCCCTTCTTTGACGGCCAAGGTGGTTTACTTGGTTTCCGAGGAATTTCCAGGGATATCACCGAACGTAATAAAATGAAAGAATCTCTTAAGGCCGCAACTCTACAAGCCGAGCACCACCGGTTAATTCTGGAGATGATCCTTCAGCAAATGCCGGCTGGTGTCATTATTACGGATGCATCCGGTGCCGTAGCCAAAAATAATGAAGCAATGGATCGGATCTGGAGGCGTTCCATGCTTCCGGACGAAAATATCGATAATCATGCTTATGTCGGATTTCATGCCGATGGCCGGGAATATCAATTTGAAGAATGGCCTTTGACAAGATCCCTCCGCGGGGGAGAAACAATCATTGGAGAAGAAATGACGATTTTACGGGGAGATGGAACTAAAGGCGTGATACATATAAGTTCAGCCCCAATCAAGGACAAAAATGGCAATATTGTTGCCGGTGTAGTCATTGATGTCGATATCACCGAACGTAAACGAACCGAGGAGGCCTTGAAATCTTCGGAGCGGAGATTTAAAGATATGTTTGAATCCTCGCCCATCGATATGGTTTTAATGAATTTCGACGGAACATTTATCGATATCAACCAGGCGGCCCTCGACATGCATGGTTTTACATCAAAGGACGAACTGATCGGAACAAACTGCCTTTCCCTGGTTGACCCGGACTATCATCAGGAAATTGCGCTAAGGTGGGCGGAAACGCTCGAAAAAGGTTTCGTGCGGAATGTTGAACTGGTGCAATTGAAAAAGGACGGCCAAAAAATCAACACATTGGTCAATGCCACCAGTCTTAAGGATTCCGCAGGAAAAATTTACGCATTGCTGGCGATGGTCCAGGATATTACCCTACGCAAGCGGATGGAGGAAGAACTCCGGGAATCGGAACGGCAATACCGGGAACTGGTGAAGTATGCCCCGGTCGGCATCTATGAACTCGACTTTCGCAATATGCGTTTGAAATCAGTCAATGACGCCATCTGCCTGTTGACCGGGTATACCAAGGAAGAAATAATGCAAATGAACCCCTTCGACCTGCTCGATGAAGAGGGGCAAAGAATTTTCCAGGAAAGGATCCGAAAGTGGCTGGCCGGGGAGAAGTCGGATGAACACGTGACCTACAAGATGAAGGCCAAGGACGGGCATGAAATCCCCGCCGATCTCCTGGTCACCTTTACCACCGATGAAAACGGAGAACCCCTTGGCGCCATCGTCATCGGCCAGGATATCACCGAACGCAAGCAGATCGAAAATGAAAAGATTCTTTTAGAATCATACCAGAGGAATAATGAGATTTTGGAAAGTATCACCGACAGCTTCTATGCCCTTGATCAGAAATTGTGCTTCATCTATGTAAACAAAGGCGCGGAAAAAGCATGGGGAATACCTCGTTCAACCCTTTTCGGTCGTAAGATTAGCGAAGTTTTTCCCGATATAATCAATTATTCCTTAGCAAAATTTAACCGGGTTTTACAGGAACAAACTCCCGAACATTATGAACTATACTCCCAAGTGACGCGGAAATGGGTTGAAATGCACGTCTATCCTGCCTCGAACGGCATTTCGGTTTATTTTCGCGATTTTCACGAGCGGAAGTTGATGGAGGAATCGCTAAGGGAAAGCCGGACGACATTAAGCGCCGAGCGGGAATTACTGAAAATCACTTTGGATTCCCTTGGGGAAGCCGTTCTGGCAGTCGACCGGGAGGGCCGCATCATTTTCATCAATGAGACCGTGATCGGCCTAACCGGTTATTCCCGGGATGAGGCCGTCGGCCAATCATTGGACAAGATTATCTATTGTCTCAACGATAAAACCAGTGAATCTGTTGATATTACCGCGAATGTGATACCGGACAATCCGATTTTAATAACCCGGGATCTAAAGGAGATCCCAATCGCCATGAACCGTTCGCCCATTAAAGCTGTTGATGGCGGAATTATCGGGAGCGTGATTGTCTTTACCGACATTTCCGAAAAGCAAAAAATGGAACGGGAACTGTTAAAAACCGCAAAACTGGAGTCGCTGGGGATTCTCGCCGGCGGCATCGCCCATGATTTTAATAATACTTTAGCGGCCATCCTGGCCAATATACAACTCGCTGTCCGGAAATCGAAGAAAAATGAGGATATCAGTATCTATCTCGAGAATACCATTGAGACCGCCAAAAAGGCCAGCGACCTCACTAAACAGTTGTTGACCTTCTCAAAAGGGGGATCCCCGGTAAAAAAGGATACATCCTTAATTGATCTGATTAAAGATACTGCCGAGTTTGCATTGCGAGGTTCCAATACCAAAGCGATATTTGAGATACCTGAAGATTTATGGGCGGCCAGTATTGATCAAGGACAGATCAGCCAAGTGGTTCATAACCTGGTCATTAATGCCCAGCAGGCCATGCCGAAAGGCGGATTTATCCATATTAAGGCTGAAAATATAACCATTAAAGAAGATTCAACCGAGCATGCCACGCGCGCGTGCGCGGGGTTCGATTTAGACGAATATGTAAAAATTACCGTAAAGGATCAGGGAACCGGTATTCCCAAAGAAAATCTGGCCAACATATTCGATCCGTTCTTCACCACCAAAAAGGACGGCAACGGCTTGGGTCTGGCCACCTGCTATTCGATAATCAAACAGCATAACGGCTATATCGAAATTGAATCCGAAGAAAATGCCGGAACGGCTTTCTTTATCTATCTGCCTGCTTCCAGCGGAACTCTATTCGAAGTTGATTCTCCATCCGAAAAGATCTTCACTCAACTTGGCTTAAAAATATTATTGATGGATGACGAGAAGAAAATCCGGCAGGCGGTGGGTGGAATGCTGGAAAGCCACGGCTACCAGGTGGTTTTGGTGGAGGACGGGGCGGAGACCATTGAGAAATATAAACAGGCTAAGTATTCGGGGGAACCGTTCGATGTGGTGATTATGGATTTGACCATCCCCGGCGGAATGGGGGGGCAGGAAGCCATTGCTCACTTGCGGGATATTGATCCCCATATTAAAGCCATTGTCTCCAGCGGCTATGCCAATGATCCGATTATGGCCGACTATGAGCGGTTCGGTTTTTCCGGGGTGGTGAGCAAGCCGTATAAGTTTGACGAGTTGAATGAGGTCATTAATCGGATGGTGGAAAGGAAATAACCATAATTAAAAAAGTCGTTCCTACCGATTTGCATTTTTTCCTACGATATCATATAATGAGAATACAATAATAGACAAAGGAAGGGACTGCTTGTGTTTGGCATAACAGAAGAAGTGAAAGTTGGAGTTAAAAGTCAAATCGTCATTCCAGCCCGGATTCGCGAAAACTTGAAAGTCGGTCCGGGTGATATCCTGATCATGACCAGTGATCGCAACGGCAGAATTTCCCTGATAAAAAAACCGCAAGATTGGGCAAATGCGGCTTGGGGCTGTTGTAAAGGAGTTTGGGGCGATAAACCGCTTGAATACTTACAAAAAGAGCGTGAATCATGGGATTAAACGATCTTCTAAACCAGTTTTCACGAATCGCGGTAGATACCAACGTTTTTATAGCGGTTTTTGCCCAAGAACCGTTAGGAGAAAAAGTGGTTCCGATTATTAACGCTACCGCCAATCAGCGCACGCATGAAATGATAACTTCGGTCCTGGCTTTTTCGGAATGCGCCGTAAAACCTTATCGGGATAAAAACTGGACCGCACTGGATATGGTCAAATTGATGTTTCAAATGCCAAATCTAACGGTATACCCAATGGATGACATTGTGGCCGAGGAGGCGGCAAAAATCCGGGCCGTCTATAACTTCAAAATGCCGGATGCCATTATCATAGCGACTGCAATAGTTTATAAGGCCGGGATCTTGTTGACCAATGACCATCGGTTGACTAGTATCCGGGAAATTCCAGTCATGATACTTGATGATTTATAAAATAAACTTTATCACAGTTCTACTAATATGGTCCAATTTTAGCAATAAAAAAGCAGCCTCTTGGCTGCTGTTTTATTTTTCTGGTGCCCAGGACCGGACTTGAACCGGTACGGTTGCCCATACGCCCCTCAAACGTACGCGTCTGCCAGTTCCGCCACCTGGGCAATAAAATCGACTATTAATTATTATAAAGGGAGTTATTAAGGTTGTCAAGTGAATTTGATAGTTGCCCCAGGGTTACGTCAAAGTCGATTTAAAAGACCGTCCATGATAGATACCCTTACTAGTGGGTTTCAATCAAAAAAGCAAAAACCTTCCTGAAAACGCTTTTACCTGGCAAAATGCCGCGAAGCTTGATTTTTAAGTATAATTTCCAAATCGAGTGGCAATAATCAATGTTAGACGCGTCAAGAGAGAATTAATACCATCTTAGGAGTTGAGCGGCTGGATGTTGGTGAATAAGGTAGAAATCTGCGGCGTGAATACTTCGAAGTTGCCGGTCTTATCAGGAAGCAAAATGCGGAATTTACTGGAACGGTTTAAGGCCGGTGAACGTTCAGCCAGGGAAGAACTGATCAATGGAAATTTACGATTGGTTTTAAGCGTAATCCAACGGTTTAATAACCGGGGCGAGTTCGTGGATGACTTGTTTCAAGTCGGTTGTATTGGATTGATGAAAGCCATCGACAACTTCGACCTCTCGCAAAATGTTAAATTTTCAACCTATGCGGTTCCGATGATTATTGGCGAAATCCGGCGTTATTTACGGGATAATAACCCGCTCAGGGTTAGCCGTTCATTACGCGATATTGCTTATAAAGCTCTTCAAGTGAGAGATGCCTTGATTTCCAAAAACGCCAAGGAACCTACCGTGGCCGAGATTGCCGAGGAATTAAAGGTACCGCGGGAAGAAGTGGTATTCGCCCTCGATGCCATCCAGGAACCGATTTCATTATTTGAACCGATTTATCACGATGGCGGCGATCCGATTTTTGTAATGGATCAGATCAGTGACGAACGGCACCTCGACGGCCAATGGCTGGAAAAGCTCTCGATTAAGGAAGCCATGTCCAAGCTGAATGACCGGGAAAAATTAATCCTGGAAATGCGTTTTTTTGACGGCCGCACTCAAATGGAAGTCGCCGAAGAAATAGGTATTTCCCAGGCCCAGGTGTCACGCTTGGAGAAAACGGCGTTAAAGCATATGCGACGCTATATTTCCGGAAGCGAAAAAAGCTAACCATGAAAAAAACCAATAATCGCGCTTTAGTGAAAGTGGTGTGAATAAGGAGGTCTTTTCAGGTGTTTCGTTATCGTTTGATAACCGTAAGTATAATAATTTTGATATTTTTGGGGGGTGGGTTTTTAGGCGCGGGACTCGCCTGGATGCGGGCTCCGTCCGTCCAGGCATATGATCGGAGCAATTTAATCCGGTTGCATGTGATCGGCAACAGCAATTCGGCCGTGGATCAAGCCGTCAAAATAAAGGTACGCGACCGGATCATTAAAATAACCGAACCATTATTGATTAATGTTGAAGACCCCGAACGCGCAGGGGTTATTTTAACTCATAATATAGGAGCGATCCGCAAGGCGGCCATGGATGAATTAGAACGAAATCATCGTAATCCGGCTGTTCAAGTCAGTCTAAAAGAAGAATTTTTCCCGGAACGGGTATACCCATTCGGGATTTTACCCAAAGGACGATATAAAGGTTTATTGGTAAAACTGGGAAAGGCAGCGGGGCAGAACTGGTGGTGTATTTTATATCCGCCGCTTTGTCTTATCGACCCGGACGCTCCGGCTTTCCGGGAACAAAAAAACGAACCGGTGAAAGTTGAATACCGGCTGCTGGTTCTCGAAAAATTCCTTAAAAATAAAGGATTAACCATGGATCGTTTTTGGACGGGATGGGCAAAATACTTCGGTATTATGTAACACCCCCATCAATAACCTCATCTAACAATGACATTGAGGCATTTTTACTTCATGCTCTTGAGAAACTGATCGATGGCGCTCTGATCCAGGACGTTTCGGCGTTCGTAAGCCAATTCCTTGTTGGAATCGCTTAACTTTTTAAGCAGACCGTTTACAAAAACCATCAGGATTTTAACACCGGCGGATGGATGCCTGCTGATAAAAGAAAAAAAATCATTCCGGCCGATACTGACGATTTTAACCGTCTCCGCGGCGAAAACATTGGCCGTTCGTTTGGAGTTGGAAAAAATACCGGCTTCACCAAAAAATTCCCCTTCACCGATACAAGATAAAAAAACTTCCTTGGTCGCATTCGGATCGGGAACCGAAACATTAACGGTCCCGGATAGTATCACATAAAAGCAAGTGCTGATATCTCCCTGGTTGACTATTTTTTCATCCTGGTCATATTCGAAAATCTCACTTATATTAAGCAAGTGTTTCCGTTCGTCATCGGTTAAATAATGAAAAATACTAACATTGCCCAGTTTGGAAAGCACCCAGTTGATTTCTCCCGGTTGTAATCTTCGCATCCTAAATACCTCCTTTTTGTTTACAGTAAGAGGTCATACTCTCATTCAATCAATCTCTTAAAATCTTTCAATGCATTTCCATAAAATCCTTTTCGGCTTGATTGTTTTTCTCTAAAAAAAGCTGCAATCCGTTTTCCATTCTTTCGCCAATCGTTCCAATCTTCCGGCAGTTGAAAAGGATATGGAAGAATAATATAAATTTAAAGGAATACTATTAAGGCTGTCGAAGAAAACAAGCGGTGATGAAGGTGATGAATATGAAATTAAAAATCGGTCTCTGTCAAATGAAGATTGAAGCTGATAAAACCCGGAACTTGAACCGGGCCGCTTCAATGATCCGGCAAACCGTTCAAAACGGCGCCGAAATGGCGGTGTTGCCGGAGATGTTTAACTGTCCTTATCAGCAATCATTATTTCCCAAGTTCGCCGAAACCGAAGTCGAAGGAGCAACTATCAGGTTTCTAGCCGACTTGGCCAGAGAATTGCAATGTTACATTGTCGGCGGGTCAATTCCGGAACGCGAAGGAGAATGTTTGTATAATACCTCTTTCGTTTTTAGCCGTGAAGGGCATATTATCGCCAAGCACCGTAAAGTTCACCTGTTCGATGTGGATATTCCCGGCGGAATTACCTTTAAAGAATCGGCGGTGCTTTCACCCGGTAATAAGATTACCAGTTTCCAAACCCACTTTGGCCGGCTCGGGCTGGCAATTTGTTATGATATCCGTTTTCCGGAACTTTTCAGGTTGCTATTGGCCGACGAAGTAAAATTGGTTGTAATCCCGGCCGCCTTTAATATGACCACCGGCCCGGCGCATTGGGATGTATTATTCCGGG
>JBJKPO010000313.1:0-4381 GCA_046706235.1 Bacillota bacterium
ATGTGGTGTTTAGCAAGGGCGGTTTCGTTTCCTGTCCGGTGGTCTGGGCCGCCCGGCTTTGCAAAAACCCGGCGGTGATTCACGAATCCGATTTTACCCCGGGACTGACCAACCGGCTGTCGATGCCGTTCGCCACCAAGGTTTGTTATACTTTTCCCGAGACCGGGAAATATATAACCGGCTCCAAAGGGGTTTTAACCGGGATCCCGATCCGGGAAGACCTCTTGAAGGGCAGTAAAAAAGCGGGGCTCGGAATATGCGGTTTTACAGACAAGAAGCCTGTCTTGATGGTTATCGGCGGCAGTCTGGGCGCGGAAAGCATCAATAAAATGGTGCGGAGCCAGATAGGACCGCTGTTAGCGACGTTTCAGGTGTGCCATATCTGCGGCAAGGGGAACCTCGACCCGAAACTGAACGGCCGAAACGGCTACCAGCAATTTGAATATCTAACCGGTGAACTGCCCCATATTTTCGCCATGGCCGATCTGGTAATATCCAGGGCCGGAGCCACCACTATTTTTGAAATCCTGGCCCTGAACAAGCCCGGTTTGCTGATACCGCTTTCCAAAAACGCCAGCCGCGGCGACCAGATCTTGAATGCCAAATCTTTTGAAAAACAGGGCTTTAGTCTTGTCCTGGAGGAAGAACAACTGGATCCCGGGATATTTTTGGAAGGAGTCCGGACGGTTTATCAACGGAGGGCCGGTTTTATTAAATCAATGAAAGAAAGCCCCATCGGAAATGGAGTTGTGGAAATCGTAAAAGTATTGGAAGAATGTGCCGGTAAGGGAAGGGCTAAATAATATTGCAAAAAACCTTGACTATTCCCAAATGGTTGAATGATGCCGCTGAAAAATACAATGTCAATTTTTTGCAGGTATTACAAAGCGCGCTTAAGGAATACCTGGGGATTTTCAGGCATGAATAAGATTATTACAAGGCTGAAATAGAATTTACAGACCCGAATGTGCAATGCCCGAATTAAAACAGGATATTTCTCCATGATAAAGGGGCCGGGCTTACACATTTCTACTTCCTCTATAACCGTATCGTCCAGTTCATTTCAATCCCTCAGACTTAAAATTTTACTCTTCACACTTTACTCTTTACTCTTTACACTTTGATAAATATAGGGCCGTTAAAGAATTATAAAGATAACTGGGGCGTTTTTGAAGAGTAATGGTGCTGGAATGACTTGATACCCCGAAAGTCCGTCTTGTTTATCTTGAAAATATTGGGTAAAATAAAAGAGAAGCACTTGAAGCCAGAAAATATAGCGTGGCAGTAATCGACTATGAGATTGATGATTTTAACGATGAGGTGGAAAGGATCATGAAGTAATGATAAAGATATATCATATTTGACAATTTAATAATATCCAATGTATGATTAGTTTATGAAGAGAGTAAGGGAAGCCTCTTAAAAAGGAGCAGATTAAAAATGGAATTAACCATCAATGAAAAACAGATGAAAGAATTGTTAAAGGACGTTATGATTGAGTTAATAAAGGAAAAACAAGGATTGTTTATTGACTTGATGATGGAAGTAATTGAGGAAATCGGTTTGGCGAATGCTATTAAAGAAGGAAGACAGAATAATTTTGTGAGTGAAGATAGAATTACCGCCATTTTAGAGGGTCGAGAATGAAAATATTTTTTGAATCAAGTTTTGAAAAGGATCTTAAACAAGTCAAAGACAAACAATTATTGAGGCGTATTAGTCAAGTTATTGAAGATATTAAAGTGGCAAATGGGCCGAACGATATTAAACAACTAGAGAAGTTAAAAGGTTATGAAAATTTTTACCGGATTCGAATAAGTGATTATCGAATGGGAATTGTAATTGTTGAAGATAAAATATTTATTATTCGGATCTTGCAACGCAAGGAGATTTATCGATTCTTTCCGTAAATGTACTATGAAGGAAATCTCCAAGGAGGCCCAAAACATGCTACTCGGGCATATCGGCGTCGGATTGGCGGCTAAAAAAGTCGCGCCCTAGGTACCTGTCATCGTTTTAGTGCTGGCGGCGGAGATTACCGATATTCTGTGCGGTATTTTCAAGCTGCTTGGCATTGAAAAAAGCTCCTCGGTATTTACCTATCCCTCGATTCCCTGGTCGCACGGCCTGTTGATGTCGATAATCTGGTCCTTGCTGGCGCTAGTGGCGGGGCTGCTCATTTACCGCGATAAGTGTTCCGGGGTAGTTATCGGATTGCTGGTTTTCGGCCACTGGATACTGGACTTCATATCGCATCCGATGGGTGTCGGCAATCATACTCCCGATTTGCCGTTGCTTTTTGAAGGATCACCCCGGGTAGGGCTGGGGTTATATAACACCCTCCCCGGAATGATCATCAGCGAGCTGGGACTGCTTGCCTTGGGAATCTTGATTTATATGTGGGCCGTTAAATCCGTCCGGCGAGATGTTGCCAAAAGCATATAACGCTAACGGAACTTGGTCATTCCGTACTTTTTAACCACGAATGCACACGAATTAACACGAATAAATAATTGATAAATCGGTTGTTGCAAGTATTAGTGTCCATTAGTCGCGTGCGCGCGTGTTCATTAGTGGTTCCCGATTGTTTTTTATTAATTAACCACGAATGCATACGAATCTACCGTGAGATAGTATTAAATATTCGATAGGGGAGTATCCGCTTGAACCAGAGGGAAATCGCCAAAATAGCCGGAGTATCGTCAGCCACCGTATCGCGGGTCATCAACAAGGAACCGGGGGTTGCGCCCAAAACCGCCGAAAAAGTATCAGAAATTATATCCCAATATGGTTATGTCCAGAACGTCATCGCGCGCAATTTAAAAAAAGCGAATACCAAAACTATCGGTTTTTTGATACCGAATATTTTAAACCCTTTTTTTCCGGCGGTACTATCAGGTATTGAGACTGTATCGGTTAAATACGGTTATAACATGATCGTCCAAAATACCGATAATAATCCCTTAAGGGAGGAAGTCTCCATTGAAACATTGCTAAAACACCGCGTGGATGGTTTGCTTGCCGTTTTAGTAAATAGTAGTGGAAATCAGTTAAAAAATTTTCAGTCAATGGGAATACCGGTGGTGCTTATCGATCGTTTAACAGCTGACGTGGAATACGATAGTGTGACCATTGATAATATCGGAGGAGTAACTCAAGGCATCGAATATCTGGCGCGGCTCGGACACACAGGGATTGCGGTCATTCACGGCACTAAAACGACATCTCCCGGGGAAGAGCGTTTGCAAGGTTACTTTAAAGCAATGCGCGATATTGGCCTGGAGGTTATTAAGGAATATGTGGTTGACGGCAACTTCAGCGAGGAAGGCGGTTATTTACGCACTGGGGAGCTTATGCGGCTTTCGAAACCGCCTACCGCAATTTTTGCTTTGAATAATTTTTCGACAATGGGAGCTTATAAGGCCCTTGCCGACGCCCATGTAAAAATTCCCGGTGAAGTTTCCCTGTTGGGTTTTGATGACTTTTCCCTAGCCGCTTATCTTTCGCCGCCAATAACCGTAATAAACCGTCCGATGTTTGAAATGGGGCGGTTCGCCACCGAAATGCTGTTCGAACGATTACTGGGCGCGACCAACCGGCCACTTCAAAAAATCATTCTTCCGATTACGCTTAAAATACGTTATTCATGCTCTAATCTTTAACCTCGATCCGGCAAGTACATTTAAATTTTTCTTGAAATGCAAAGAAAAATTTGCGGATCGGGTTCATCTACTGAATCCGGCAAGTCCATATTTAGAAATACTTTGAAGTTACTTACCGGATTCAGGTTTAAGTAAGGAAAAATTTTAAGGTTCCGGAAGGAATTAATTCCAACAAATAGAATATAATCAAACATATTTTATTTGGCAAGAAGAAAAATGTATACGTATACAAAAGGGAGGGATTAATAATGAAAATGCTGATTGGTGGGCAATGGCGCGAGGCCGCGAGTGAAAATCGCAAGAATGTTATTAACCCGTCTACTGGGGAAATTATTGATTCGATTCCGGTTGCAACCGCCACTGATGTTGCGAAAGCTCTGAATACTGCGGAACAAGGAAAAAACATCATGAAATCGGTTCCGTCGTACCGGCGTTTTCAAATGCTGCGGAGAATTTCCGAATTAATATCGGCAAATCTAGCGGAGCTTTCAATATTATTGGCGAAAGAAAACGGCAAGCCGATTAACCAAACTACTGAAGAAGTAAAATGTGCCGCATACATATTTGAGAGTTTCGCCGAAGAAGCCAAGCGGATCGTTGGCGAAGTAATCCCGATGGATGCCCAACCAGGCAACGAACGGCATTTTTCATATACCATCCGCCAACCGATTGGAGTAGTTGCAGCTATTGTACCTTTTAATTATCCGGTGGAACTCTTT
>JBJKPO010000314.1:0-6419 GCA_046706235.1 Bacillota bacterium
CGGTATCGCTTTTTTAACGGAAGATCGAAAAAAAGACGGGTTATTTTTAAATGTTAATATCGGCCATAATATCGCGGCCGCTTGCTTACCTCGTCACAACAAACTGGGAATTTTGACGGAACGGAAAGAAGCCATATCGGTTCGTGAGGTTATGAAATTACTGTCGGTAAAGCCCGGCGATCCCCAAAAACTGGTCAATCAATTAAGTGGCGGCAATCAGCAAAAAGTTGCCCTGGCCAAATGGTTGCTGACCGATTCCAAAATAATCATCCTCGACCAGCCGACCTGGGGGGTTGATGTAGGCACCATGGCGGAAATATATTGCTTCATCTCGGAACTAGCGGCTGAAGGCAAGGCAATTATCTTGATTTCCTGTGTTTTACCGGAAATTATCGGAATGAGCGACCGGATCATAATCATGCGAGAAGGAACTACCGTTGCTGAGTTAGCTAAAACCGAAGCCACTGAAGAAAAAATACTTTTCCATGCTATGGGGGTGGACCAATGAAGGGGCAAATTACCAAAGTAGTGAATGAAGATCAAAAAATCATTAACAAGGTGCTCAATGGTTGGAATAAATATAGTATGTATATTATTCTTTGTATATCGATTATCATTTCAGCCGCCATTTCCGATGCTTTTTTCACGAAAAATAACTTAATCAACGTCTTAAAGCAAGTATCGATTAATGGAATTATCAGTATGGGAATGTTATTGGTAATCTTAATCGGCGGCATCGATCTATCGGTCGGGTCCGTGTTGGCTTTGACCGGGGCCCTGGTTGCCGGGTTTCAAAGGGACATGCCTTTATCACAAGCAATTGTTTTCGCTATGTTCATCGGAATTATACCCGGATTAATCAACGGATTTTTCATCACTAAAACAAAAATGGCCCCGTTTATTATGACTCTGGCGATGATGACCATTGCCCGCGGTTCGGGATTTATTTACAGCAACGGCGTTCCCATTCAAATATCCAATGAAAAATTTGCGGATCTTGGCGCCGGTTCTCTGTGGATTTTTCCTTACCCGGTGATCATTATGTTTATAATAGCGGTTATCGTTTTTTTTCTGATAAAAAAGACTGTTTTTGGCCGGGAAATTATCGCGGTTGGTAATAATGAAGAAGCAGCCCGTTTGGCCGGTATTCCCGTAAATAGAGTTAAACTATTGACCTACATGACTTGCTCGGCGCTTTCCGCTTTAGCGGGGATAGTATTGACTTCACGCGTATATATCGCGGAACCGATGGCCGGTTCGGGTTTTGAATTGGATGCGATTGCCGCCTGCGTAATTGGAGGAGCTACCTTAACCGGAGGAATCGGAAGCGTTCCCGGAACTTTAGTCGGGGTTATCACTCTGGGCTTAATTAGTAATATCATGAATTTGTTGAACGTTCAATCTTATCCGCAACAGGTTATTAAGGGATTGATTATTATCGCCGCCATTGTAGCCCGCCGGGAAAGTAAAAATTAAGTGAGATACTCAGTAAGCAAAACATATTTCTTGGTTTGGAGCGGATTACTCTTACAAAAAGGAGGTGGTAGGCGGATATATTGTTCTAATTGAGTAAATATACATCATGAACTAAAAAACGGAATGAGGAGGGTATTTTTTGATGAAACGTAGTCATCTGTTGTTTGTGGTGGTTTGTATTTTGGTATTGGTGGTTGGAATGTTCTCGAGTTCTATTCTTGCCGCAACTCCAAAAATTAAAATCGGCATGGCTAACTTCATGCTCGGCGCTCCGTATTTTGCCGGTATGTCCAAGGCGGTTCAGGAAGAAGCCGCTGTTTACCCGAACCTTCAGGTATTTGTAACGGATGCCCAGGGACGCGCCGATAAACTGATGGCGGATATTGAAGATATGATTAGCAAGGGCGTTAAAGGGGTCATTATATCGGCGGCAATTTTGGAATCACATATTCCAGCATTAAATGCGCTGAAAAAAGCTAAAGTCAAGGTGGTTTTAGTCGACCGCGATCTTAAAGGCGGAGAATATACGAGTTGGGTAGGTCCGGATAACTATCAGATCGGCGTTAACAATGGAAATTATATTGTTAAAAGATTGAACGGAAAAGGCAATTTGGTTCTGCTTAAAGGCGGTCCGGCCGATAATACCATTGGTTTGGCCCGGACTAACGGCGCGCTTAGCGTAATTAAAAAAACCGACATCAAGGTAGTGGCTACCGGTTGGGCGGATTGGAATACCGAAAAAGCGGTCAAGGTTATGGAAGATATTTTAGCCGCCAATAAGGAAATAGACTGTGTTTTGTGTGAAAACGACTCAATGGGTCTGGGCGCTCAGATAGCAATCAAGAACGCGAAACGCGACAAGGAAATATTTATTGTCGGCGTCGATGGCCAGAAAGAACCGATTAAAGCCATTTTGGACGGCACTAATTATGAATGCACCGGGCAAAATAACTCCGATAATAAGGGACGGGGCGCATTCACCCGTTAAATGTCTATTTTGGCCGGCTGTACGCCGCCCAAAAAGACGGTAAGGGATACTCCTTGCATTACGCGCGATAATGCCGCCCGGTATTACAATCCGGACAGCATATTTTAATCGGAAACGGGACAGGTTAAAATAATTAACCTGTCCCGTTTTATATAATTTCATTTAAGGGAGGGGCTCTGATTTGAGTTTAGTGGAACAGCGTTTGACTGAGTTGGGATTTCAATTGCCGGATGTACCGAAACCGGTAGCCACATTTGAAAATGTTGTCCGAACCGGTAAGGAGATTCTGATCAACAACTATTTGTCATAAATGGCGCCTCGGAATTATTGGAAAAGTATTCGGTGAAAAAGAGAAACATGCCCGTTCGGCGGGTCGGCGCGCATACGTTACCGTTTGATAATACTGTTGAAATTGAAATGATAGTTGAGAATTTGGATTTTGAACAATGAATATCAACATTTGGTATATTGATTTAGCAACGGATAGATTGAAGTCCGAAGAAATAAAACAAAGATTATAGCGCGATTATCGGTCTTGAGACTAGAGGACTCCGGTAAATCGTTTTATGATAATTAAGGTTTTAAAGAGATGACGGCTAGAAGTAAATATTTAAATTATAACTCAGTTAAAAACAGGAGGGTTTTTAATGGCCATGGTAATCTGTCTTGGAGAAATAATGCTGCGGTTATCGCCACCGGGTTTTTTGCGTTTTGGTCAGGCTAATTGTTTTGAAGCGGTTTATGGCGGTGGCGAGGCGAATGTTTGTGTGTCATTGGCCAATTATGGGATTGATATAGCTTATATTACCAAAGTGCCGGATAATCCAATCGGGCAAGCGGCGATTAACGAATTACGCCGTTATGGCGTGGATACTCAATATATCGTAAGGGGTGGCGAGCGTTTGGGGATTTATTTTTTGGAAAATGGCGCATCCCAAAGACCTTCCAAAGTAATTTACGATCGTATGTATTCGGCTATTTCACAAGCAAAAAAGGGAGATTTTGATTGGAAAGGGATTGTGGAAAACACCCGGTGGTTTCATTTTACCGGGATTACTCCAGCACTGGGAGATAATGTGGCGGAATTGGTTTTCGAAGCTTGTAAAACCGCAAAAGATAAAGATTTAACCGTTAGTTGCGATTTAAATTACCGTAAAAATTTGTGGAGTAGCGAAAAGGCCGGACAGGTCATGGATAAATTAATGGCTTTTGTCGATATTTGCATCGCCAATGAAGAGGATGCGGAAAAAGTATTCGGGATTAAAGCCGCCGATACTGATATTAGTGAGGGCAAGTTAAACCAGGAGGGCTATAAACAGGTTGCCCGTGAGTTAACCGACCGATTTGGGTTTAAAAAAGTGGCGATTACTTTACGAAGCAGTATTTCCGCTTCGGATAACAATTGGGCGGGAATGTTTTATGATGGAAACGAATTTTTTTTCTCGCGAAATTACCCGGTGCATATCGTTGACCGGGTTGGGGCGGGTGATGCTTTCGGCGCCGGTTTAATATACGCGTTACTCAATAATTACACTCCAGTCGATACTATTGAATTCGCCACGGCCGCTTCTTGTCTCAAACATTCGATTAATGGCGATTTTAATCAGGTTACCTTGGCCGAAGTCAATGCATTAATGGTAGGAGATGCTTCGGGGCGTGTACAGCGTTAAGTTAATTTAAGTTTACAAAATAAAGAGGAATATTTTTAGGACCGGCGAATTTTTAAATATAAATACAATCGATAAGTACTTAAAGTAATTATTCAATTAAAACCATTAAAAAGACTTGTAATACCAATAGGTTTGAATGTTAATTCAAAAAATGTATACGTATACAAGACTTGATAGAAAGGAGGGATTTATAATGAAAAGATTAATATTTCCAATATTTTACCGTCTTCCTCCTTAGTGAAGCTGAATTCCGGGCAATCGAATCATTGAAGAGAAAAGAGGAGAGTAAGTGAATGATAAAGATACAGAGAATTCTATTTTACACATTGATTATTCTAATGTTCCTCTCGGTTTTGGGTATTGAAGTCCTTGCGGTTCCGGAAGTTTCAGGACGGCCCGGGAATATGGATGGAGTCCGGTTATGGACATTACCCAATGGTCCTAATAATAGTGTCGTGCCGGATCAATGCTGGCATTCGGTGAGTTGCGGACCTGATGGGGATATTTACATCTCGGGTATGGACCATGTCAACAATTCCGGTTTATACCGTCTCTATGTTCAAGAAGACATATTACGCTGGCTTGGAGACGCCCGCACCGCTTCCCAGGCGGTAAATAACTGGCAAAGCGGCGAGACCGCGCAAAAGTTTCACACCCGTCCTACTTACATTGACGGAAAAATGTATGTGGCTACAACCGATCGGACCGATATCGGCGGCGATTATCTAAATACCCGGGGATTTCATTGGTATGCTTACGACATCGCCTCCAATACTTTTAACGACATGAGCGTCAATCAAACCGGTGGTGTCGGCGCGGCACATCTCCAGATACTTACCATCGGCGTGGATCCCAAAAATAAAATACTCTACGGAATGTCGAACGCCTGTGGAAATATCGTGCGTTATAATTTAAACACCGGGGTATCCCAGGATCTCGGCAAATCCCCCCGATTTACATCACCACAATATATCTATCACAATCGTTTCATGTGGGTGGATTCCCGCGGGATATTATACTTTACCTCCGGCAGTTCCAAGGGACAATGGAATCAAGGGGAAGATCCGGCTGTTTACAGTCATGTTTACACTTATAATCCAGCTACCGGCTTCGGTGAACGGACCGATTTCCCTCTCGTGATTAAACAATGCATCGAGGTGGGACAATGGACCAGGGATAGACAGAGTATTTACGTGATGAGCGACCGAGGGGACCTTTACCGTTTCAATGACGCCGGACCGACCTGGACCTTCTTGAGGAGTATTTTCGGTACTTCCAACGATCAATCGGTTTGGTCCATCCAACTAAGCCCTGATGAAAAGAAGATATACTCGTTTTATGGTTCCAACTCAAAACAACTTGTCGAGTATGATATTGCCGCAAACTCCGTGAGAACTTTGGCGGCGAACGTTTCCGAGTTGTCCAGCGAAGCGGCGGGACAGAGCTTTATCACGGGATATAATGCCTGGGATGATAACGGTTGTTTTTATAGTTCATCCTTCACCATGTACGGAGGAGGCAATACCAGATTGATGCGGGTGGATCCCGTTCGTTTAAAGGTGGCCAAAGGACTTCTCCCCACGCTGGTTGAGGTTAACGTTACTTACTCATCGGGTGCCGATCAAGCCGTCTTTACTCGTACCGGCGGTACCTCGACCCCTCTCGAAATCCTTTACCGGATTGAGGGTCTTAACAACAACGGCGCGGTATTGGAGTCATCTTACAAATATGCGACAATATCGCAGGGAAGCGCTTCCGTGGCCGTTCCAGCGACACAATTACTGTTTACGAATCCATCGGTGGTGGTTACCAGGGTTAAAATATTAGGCGACGGAAATGATTACGTCAACAAAGAACCGCGAGTGGCGGTAATTAGGGGAGTAGTGCCGACTACACCGCCTACCCCCACCCCCACCCCGATTCCGGTCAAACTAATACCGGGTCGGATTGAGGCTGAGAGTTACGACGCCATGTCCGGCGTCCAGACCGAGACTACCAGTGATGCCGGCGGTGGCTTGAATGTAGGCTGGATCGACATCAACGATTGGACGGAGTATAACGTCAATGTAACAAGTACCGGAACTTATCAAGCGGAATACCGGGTGGCGAGCCCCAACACTACCGGCGCTTTTCAATTGAGAAACGGTTCTACCGTACTTGGCAGCTATACTGTACCTCAAACCGGTGGCTGGCAGGCTTGGACCACAATTTCCGGTAACATTGACTTGACCGCCGGGGTTCAGACTCTCAGAATGGTGGTTACCGGCGGCGGCTATAATATCAAC
>JBJKPO010000315.1:0-16412 GCA_046706235.1 Bacillota bacterium
TACCAGGACCGTGGATGTGCACGTGCGGCGCTTGCGCCAGAAAATCGAAGGCAACGCGGCCGAACCGATTTATCTTGAAACTGTCAGGGGAGTAGGATACCGTTTCAGGAGTGAATAAAATGAAAAAAATCGGGATACAATTAGGGGGTTTCCTTCTCCTTCTTTTATTACCTTTTTTAGTCATTGGATTTGTCTGGAAAAATCCATTATATATATTAGTTGTGTCAATCTGGTTTACCGCAATAGGTCTTTTAATATTAAGTTGGATTTGGTCTCCACTTAAGGAATTGTTTGAGTTCATGGAAAACTTACGGCTGGGAGTTCCGGCCCGCAACCGGTTTTCACGGCGGCAGGACATTTATGGTAAACTGGCTAAGAACCTGGAGTTAATTGAACGGGCACATACAAGTCATTTAAGTACTTTACACGGCCGGATGGAGGAAATTCAAGCAATTTTGACCAGTATGTCGGAAGGTGTAGTAGCCACCGATATTACCGGCCGGATCAGTTTAATTAACCCAGCGGCGGCAGAGCTTTTTAGTTTAAACCCGGGAGAAGGAGTCGGTGAATTTCCTTATAAGGTCTTTCCCCAATCGGAGCTCGGTGAAATATTCCATCAAACCTATGTTAAAGGGTACCCTCTTGAAAAGGAGATCACTTGGCAAAATCCAGAACGGGTGTTAAATTTACATTTGGCTTTAATCCGGGATGAAGTTACCGAGGAAGTACGGGGTGTTGTTGCGGTTATTGGGGATATAACCAAGATCCGGCTGCTGGAAACCATGCGCAAGGACTTCGTCGCCAATGTCTCACATGAATTAAAAACACCGTTGACTTCGATCAAGGGGTTTATTGAAACTTTACTGGACGGTGCTCTCGATGAACGGAAAACCGTCACTAAATTTTTGACCATCATCAACCAGGAAACCGACCGCCTGAATAATCTGCTCTCTGACTTGCTGGATATTTCCAGATTGGAATCCAAGCAGACCGATTTAAAAAAGAGGTTATTCCATATCGATAAACTGATTGACGAAATCGTCCTCACGGTAGAAGGCCGGTTGAAGGAAAAAAGGTTGGAATTAACCAGAGATATTCGGGCCGCCGTAGTGGAGGGTGATGAGGATTTACTGCGGGAAGTAATCATTAATTTGCTGGATAATGCCATAAAATACACTCCGGAGGGTGGGAAAATATTTATTGGCACTAATCGAAACAATGAAAAGTTTGAATTTATTATCGCGGACAATGGGATCGGTATCCCCGAGAATAGTGTACCACGGCTTTTTGAAAGGTTTTACCGGGTGGACAAGGGGCGTTCGCGGGCTTTGGGCGGAACCGGGCTCGGTTTGTCCATTGTTAAACACATCATTGAGCGTCACGGTGGAAAAGTAACGGTTGACAGCGTATTGGCCAAAGGAAGCCGTTTTTCATTTACCATCCCATTTGCTCCGAGAGAGGTGGAGTAAACTTGGAACGGCTTAATAAGGTGATTGCCGGAGCTGGAGTAGTTTCGCGCCGGAATGCCGACTTATTGATTAAGGCTGGAAGAGTGACTGTAAATGGGTTGGTTGTCGATGAATTGGGCGTCCGGATCGATCCGGCGATCGATCGGGTGGAAGTGGACGGCAACCCGGTAACGATGAAAGCAACATATGATTATATGATTTTATATAAGCCTCCCGGATTTTTAAGCACGGTCCGGGATCCATTCAACCGGCCCACGGTCATGGATTTATTGCCGGCATCACACCGGGAGCTTAGAATCTATCCGGTTGGTAGACTTGATAAGGATACCACCGGTTTATTATTTTTTACCAACGACGGGGATTTAACTTTGGCGTTGACCCATCCCCGGCATTTGATTGAAAAAACTTATCTGGCCAAGGTTAAGGGAATTCCGGCCGCATCCGAATTATCCCGGTTATCAAAAGGAATTTTGCTGGATGATGGGTTTACCGCTCCGGCAAGGATTGGATTAGAAAGTATTGAAAACGGGAATGCTATTGTTAAGGTAATTCTCCGGGAAGGACGAAAACGGCAAGTTAAACGAATGATGTCCGCGATTGGGTACCCGGTTATTTCATTGCACCGTTTGACAATGGGACCTTTAACTTTGGGCGACCTAAAGATCGGAGAATCTCGAAAGGCTGATGAATTTGAGATACAAGCGCTCATGTTGTTGAAAAAAGGTGGAGATAAATGCCGTTAAAAGCTAAAATTCGATTTGATTTTCAAGTGAGCAATGGGGAAAACCGGAGATTCTTTTGGCAACGGCCCGATCTGGTTAAGATGGCCCAGGAAAAAAGGACAAGACAGGTTTCCCTGCTTAAAAATTTGCCCTTTCAAGGATTAAATGTGGTCGATCTGAATAGCGATCAGGAGGTCTATCTGACTCCGGAAGACGATAACCATATGGAGACAGCTTACGCGCCGGTTGAATTATTGGTTGAAGCTGATTCTATCCAGGATTTGATGCAATTAACCTTTAAGGAAGAATTTCGTAAAATAAAAGTAATTGAACCTCAGGAAGTATTTTTGAGCCATTCGGAGATTGAAAAGTTTTTATTTAAGGCAAATGAAGAGTATCATGCGGAATTAAACTAAATTACCTACATTGAATAAGGAGTTGGAAATTATGCCGGTGCGATTTATAACCAGACATTTCATGAAGGATTTGGGGATTGATTTGGGTACGGCTAATAGTCTGGTGTATGAAAGAAATAAAGGGATCATTATTCGGGAACCTTCAGTGGTGGCAATTCGTAAAAGCAGCCGGCAGGTGCTCGCGGTGGGGATCGAAGCCCGGCAGATGATCGGGCGTACTCCCGGGGATATCGTGGCAATTCGGCCGTTACGGGATGGAGTAATTGCTGATTTCGACATTACTAAGGAAATGATCCGGCACCTGATCCGGAAGGCTTGTCATGGAAAGGTATTTATAAAACCGCGTACTGTAGTCAGCATTCCATCAGGAACGACCGAGGTTGAAAGACGGGCGGTAATCGAAGCAACTGTAAGCGCCGGCGCCAGGGAGGTTTTTTTAATTGAAGAACCGGTTGCGGCGGCTATTGGAGTTGGCTTGCCGGTTCATGAAGCCGGTGGTAATATGATTATTGACGTTGGGGGCGGAACCACGGATATTGCCGTAATTTCACTGGGAGGGATTGTTACCGGCCAAGCGGTAGCTGTCGGGGGCGACTCGATGGACGATGCCATCACCCGTTATATCCGGCGCCATTATAATTTAATGGTGGGAGAACGGACCGCCGAAGATATTAAAATTTATTTAGGATCGGCTTTTACGTTGGAAAAAGAAATTAAATATGAAGTGCGGGGCAGGGATCATGTAACCGGACTACCTAAAGTAATTCAGATAAGTTCCGAGGAAATCCGGGAATCATTAAAAGATCCTTTAACCATGATTATTAATGCGGTTCGGCAAACTATTGAAAGAACTCCGCCGGAGTTGGTGGCTGATATTATGTTTAAAGAAATTATCATGACGGGTGGAGGTTCTCTATTAAAAGGTTTTAATAAATTGATCGGGAAAGAATTGGGAATGGCGGTGAGAGTTGCCGATGATCCTCTATCAAGCGTAGCAATCGGCACGGGGAAGACTTTGGAACATATTCACTTACTATCACGGGTTTTAATCTCGACTAAAAAGGCTACTTCTTAATATAAGCTTGTTTACAAAATATTACAACAAAGTCCAAAGTATTGATGAATCAAACTGATGTTATGTAAAATAATTATGTAAATAAAATTACCTCGTTTTTAGATCATTTACGATTTAAAATTTTATTCGATTTAGTTTCCAAAGAATTATCCGGTTTTTAACAGGAATTTTTTTTAAGGTGGTGAATATTAAAATTATATATTTCTTCCGGAGCCGAAACAAAATTGATAAGGGGCGTTTTTTGGTTGAAAATTAGAAGCTGGCAAGCGGGAATTGGAATCGTAGCAATGGTTCTGAGTGCCGTAATTGTTTTTCAATTACGAACCGAGTATCAGATCGGTTCTACTTTACCAACCCGCCGCGTCAATGAGTTATCACAAATTTTTAAAAACCAGACCCTGCAAATTAAAAAATACGAGCATGAGATCCAGGATTTGCGAAAACAACTCAATGATTACGATCGGGCCCGGGAGATCATTCGTTTAAAAATGGCAGCCGGGCTAATCCCTTTAACCGGTCGGGGGATTAGGATTGTGTTGAGCGATTCCACTAAAAAACTGAAGGATTACGATGATCCGGTTTTTTATGTGGTTCATTCCGATCAACTGGAATTGACCGTAAACGAGTTATGGGCCGCCGGAGCTGAAGCAATTGCCATTAATGGCTACCGGGTAAATAACTCCTCAGGAATTAGTTGCGCCGGCACCACCATCCTGATCGATACCAAACGGCTGGCTCCTCCATATATTATTGAAGCTATCGGTGATCCCAGGAATTTACAACATGCTTTATTAATGCCGGGCGGTTTTATTGAAAATGAAATTTTATCTTTCAACCTAAAGTTTGAAATTCAACAAGTAGATGAAATAATAGTCCCGGCATATAAAGGCAGTATATCGTTTGAATACGCCAAACCGGTGGAAGAGGAGACGAAATAATGTTCATCGTAGTTTTTGGTGCTTTAATTGGAATCGGTATCGGTTTCCTGTTACCATGGGATATCCCGGTGAACTATGTTCAATACTCGGCAATCGCTATTTTAACGGCTTTGGATGCGATTTTTGGTGGAATCCGGGCTCAATTGGAGCAAAAGTTCAATTTCTACCGTTTTATTTCCAGTTTTTTTACCAATGCCGCCCTAGCCGCTTTACTTGCCTATTTAGGCGATAAATTAGGAGTGGATATTTATTTGGGAGCGGTGGTCGCTTTCAGTATCCGGCTGTTTCAGAACTTATCGATTATTCGCGAGGAATTATTCGATCGCTTCTGGCATTGGCACGGCAGTAGCAACGGTAAAAGTAAAGAGATCTGAATTAGAGATTTTACGGAGGCCGCCGCTTTGAAAATCGGGATATTTTCGAATTGTTACCTGCCGCTGGTCAACGGAGTGGTAGGCGCTATTCATTTATTGAAAAAAGGGTTCAGCGAACAAGGCCATCAAGTTTATATTTTTGCGCCACAGTATGAAGAATATGCGGATCGGGAAGAAGGTATATTTCGTTATCCAGCGCTGGATTTAACTAAAAAGGTTAAGTATCCTGTGGCAATTCCGTTCGCTCCTAAAATTAGTCAAACATTAAACGATATTAAACTGGATATTATTCATAGCCATCACCCTTTTGTTTTAGGGCCGGTTTCATTAAAGATTGCGCGTAAGAATCAAATTCCCACCGTGTATACCTTTCACACCCAATATGATCAATATGCCCATTATGTCCCTTTGCCCCGAAACCTGGTCAGGGAGTTTACCAAATATCGGATTAAAAAGTATTGTAATTCAGTTGATAAAATAACGACTCCTTCCGAGTCCGCCCGTAATATCCTGCAAAATTACGGAGTATCCGGCCAGGTGCAAGTTATTCCAAATCCCACCGATTTATCCCGGTTTCACAACCGGGATGGAGTTTTAATCCGGCAAAGATATCAACTTAATGGGCAGAAATTGTTAATTAATATTGGAAGGGTTGCCCCGGAAAAAAATATTTCATTTTTGTTAACAAGTTATCGATATATTTTAAATCATACGCCACCGGAAACCACCAGGTTGATGATTGTAGGAGATGGCCCGGATTTGCCCGATTTGGTAAAACAGGCCCGGAGTCTGGGAATCGACGGCAAAGTGATTTTTACGGGGATGATTAATCCGCTTGATATTCCAGACTATTTGGCGGCCGCGGATTTCTTTGTTACGGCTTCCGTGACGGAAGTAAAACCACTTGCTCAACTGGAAGCATTGGCGGCCGGAGTTCCGATTGTCGCCGTTTCGGCGCCCGGCGCCGACGATTCCGTTATTCATGGTAAAAATGGTTTGTTGGTTCGGCAAGAAATCGCGGAGTTCGGAGACGCGGTATTGGGGTTACTGTTCGATACGGAAAAGCGCAACCGGTTTCGGGAAGCAGCCTTTCAAACAGCCGCCGCTTACTCTTATTCCAAGATAGCCCATGATTATCTGGACCTTTATCAAAAAGTCATTATGAACCATCGCAGATAATAATTTTTGAAAATATACATAGGGGGAATCGTAATTGCGGCCTTCCAAGATTGAATATTATTTGAATATCGCCACTCAAGTGGCGGAACGGGGGACCTGCCTGCGTCGCAAGTTCGGGGCGGTAATTGTAAAAGACGATCAGATTATCAGTACCGGCTACGTTGGCGCTCCTCGGGGGACATTGAATTGCTGCGATTTAGGTAAATGCCCTCGGGAGGAAGCCCAGATTCCTCCGGGTGAGCGTTATGAACTGTGCCGTTCGGTTCATGCCGAAGCTAATGCTATTATTCATGCTGATCGGTTAAATATGTTAGGTGGGACTCTATATCTGGCGTGTATCGATGCCAAAACCGGTCAATTTACCCCTAACACCCGGCCTTGCCGGATGTGTACCCGGCTTATTATTAACGCCGGGATCGCCATGGTTATCGTACGGGAAGACGCAAACCGTTATACCGAATATACTGTCGCCGACTGGGTTTGGGAGGAGAATACCAATTTAAAAGAAGTTAAAGGGTATTGATTTTAGTTTTTGTATTTATTATCAAAAGGCAGGATTTTGATGATATCAGTGTCGAATATTTGGCCGGAAGTTCGAAATAATATTTCCTTTTGGAAGGAGCGAATGTGATTTGGCGCATCGAATTACCTTAATTCCCGGCGATGGCACCGGACCTGAATTAACCGAGGCCGCCCGCCGGGTGATCGAAGCGACCGGTGTCAAGATTGACTGGGAAATTTGTGATGCCGGCGTTGATGTAATTGATAAATATGGGACCCCGCTTCCGGAGCATGTTTTGGAATCAATCCGGCATAATAAAGTAGCTTTAAAGGGCCCGATTACTACTCCGATTGGAACCGGGTTTCGCAGTGTCAACGTGGCGTTAAGGCATGCCTTGAATTTAAATGCCTGTGTCCGGCCATGCAAATCTTATCCGGGGGTTCGTTCCCGTTATCAAAATATCGATCTGGTTATTGTGCGGGAGAACAGCGAAGATTTATACGCCGGGGTTGAGTTTGATTTGAACAGTCCCGAATCCAAGCAAATTATTGAAATGGCCAAAGGGAAGATCCGGGATGACGCGGCAATTTCCATTAAACCGCTTTCGGTTACCGGCTGCCGTTGGATTGTTAAATATGCATTTGATTATGCGGTCCAAAACGGCCGCCAAAAAATAACCGCGGTAGCGAAAGCGAATTTTATGAAATATACGGACGGCTTGTTTTACCGGATTGCCCGGGAGATTGCCCGTGAATACGAGGGAAAAATCGTCTATGAGGAAGTTCTGGTCGATGCCATGTGCATGCAACTGGTGCAACGGCCGGAAAATTACGATGTATTGGTTTTGCCGAATTTATATGGCGATATTTTATCCGATCTTTGCGCCGGATTGATCGGAGGTCTCGGAGTAGCGCCGGGCGCCAATATCGGCGATGAAATAGCGCTATTCGAACCCACCCATGGTTCCGCCCCCAAATATAAAGGAATGAACAAGGTAAACCCAATTGCGTTAATTTTATCCGGAATGTTGATGCTGAAATATATTGGGGAAAAAGAAGCAGCCGCTAAATTGGAGCAGGCGGTTGCCACCGTAATTAAGCAAGGAAAATCCGTTACGTACGATATGAAAGCGGATCGAAACGATCCAAGCGCGGTTGGGACCAAGGAAACGGCGGATGCCATTATTGCTGAGATGAAATAAAATAAAGCCGCGAAAGATTTAGGGCTGGATGACAAAGAAGGTTAAAACAGGGGGATTGCTAACCCCTGCTTCTATTTTTAAGCTGTTATATTAAGTACTTTCAGTCGGGAAATTATCCAAAATATCTTTTAGCCATGATTAATCGTATCGCACCGTAAAGAATCAAGGAATATATTATAAAAATTATTGACAGGTATATTAAAACCTGTTAAAATATATGTTCTTGACATTACTAGGGTAGTGCGGTACAATTATAATGTAATTTTCCTTCTTTGGAGGATCGATTATGTTTAATATCGGGGATAAAGTCGTCTACCCAATGCATGGCGCCGGAGTTATCGAAAGCATCGAGGAAAAGGAAATTTCTGGTGAAAGATTGCGGTATTATATAATTAAATTACCAATGGGTGAAATGAAAGCGATGGTACCTCTTGATAAGGTTAAAGAGGTTGGTTTGCGGCAAGTTATCGATGAGTGTGAGATATTAAAGGTTTTTGAGGTATTAAAATCCGAATCGACTTCAATGCCGTTGAATTGGAACCACCGGTACCGGGCCAATCTGGAAAAAATCAAGAGTGGCAGTATTTTTGAGGTAGCCGAAGTTGTTCGTAATCTGGCAACTCGCGATCGCCAAAAAGGCCTTTCAACCGGCGAAAAAAAGATGCTGGAAAACGCCCGGCGCATTTTGATTAGCGAGTTGGAACTGGCTAATAACGATACCGACAATAAAATGGTGGAAATTCTGGAAGGATACTTGAATTAAGATTTTAGACAAATAGTTCGATATTGTTAAAAATTTAACATTAGTTTTTTTGAAACACGGTTTACTTAAATTTAGAGTAACCGTGTTTTAATATTTTAGAGATAACATTATACTCATCTTTATCCGGGATAATAAAACGCTCACCCGTCAATAATAATCTTTGGGAGGTGACATGGTGTTTAAATATTGGAGGCTTTTTATGAAGCTATTAAGTGGCGGGTTAACCGGCGCGTTTGTATTTCAAACCGTTAGCGCCGTTTTCGCCTGGCCGGTTAGGTTGGGGATTGCCGCCGGAGGGATGGTGGCGGGAGTATTCCTGTTTCAATTATCACTTCGACAATTGACGATAATGGTTAAAAAACAATCTCCGCAAGAATTCTTAATTAAGATTTTCGGTTTATTGATTGGGATTTTTTTTTCAAGTATGCTGATAATTGTTTTAAGGACGGTAATTGGTTATATGCCCCCCCTTCAAAACGGTATGATTATTTCATTAATGTTTTGGTTAAGTGTTCAGGTTTTTATGGCGCTTGTTTCAGTCAAATCGAAAGAATTAGGCACCCTGTTTTTTGGTAATTTTAAAACGACTGCTCCCAAACCGGCTTCGGGGGCAAATTCGTTAAAAATACTGGATACAAGCGCAATTATCGACGGCCGGATTGCAGACCTGTGCAAAACCAATTTTATCGAGGGCGGGTTAATAATCCCCGGTTTTGTATTAATCGAGTTGCAAAAAATTGCCGATTCGCCGGATCCGTTACGCCGAAACCGGGGACGGCGCGGTTTGGATCTTTTAAATAAGATTCAAAAGGAAAATCAAATTGCCGTAAAAATATTCGACCGGGATTATGAGGAATTGAACGAAGTGGATACTAAACTGTTGCGCTTAGCGATGGAATTGGGCGCCAAGGTGGTCACCAATGATTTCAACTTAAATAAGGTAGCAGAATTATATGGCGTTCAGGTATTAAATATCAATGAACTGTCGAACGCAATCAAACCGGTGGTCCTGCCTGGAGAAGAAATGATGGTCCATGTACTGCGCGACGGCAAGGAGTACGGCCAGGGGATCGGGTATTTGGAGGACGGCACGATGATCGTGGTGGAAGGAGGCAAAAATTATATCGGGATGGATATAGAGATCCTGGTCACTAGTGTCCTGCAAACCTCGGCCGGAAGAATGATCTTTGCCAAGCCGCGGGATTATACTTTATCGAGGATTTCATCGTAAGAAAAAACCGGGGTTTTTAACCACTAATAAACACTAATTCACACGAACGAATTAAAAGTCTTTTTAATATTCGTGCGTGTAGGTGTGTATTAGTGGTTTCTTTTACCTGGAGTAATAATAAGTAAGATTCAATTATCGGTAAGCTTCCCGCGGCCTTCAAGCAGTCTCGGATTATCGCGCTGTTTTTCTGTTTCATTTCATGTTACAATATTCAATATAGTGCTAGTGCTTAGAGAGGGTGGATATTGTGTCCGGCGTTTTAGTAACAAAACTACTTCCTCCATATATCGAAAGCACAATGATGAACCGGCCGCGTCTGATTGATTTGGCGGGTCCATTAGAAAAACGAAAAATTTTTTTATTTTCGGCTCCCGCCGGTTACGGAAAGACTGTTTTTATGTCGCAGTTGGTTCAAAACATATCAAAGCCGTTGATATGGTATCAATTAGACGTCTACGACAATGATGCGGCCGTTTTTTTGCAGCATTTTGTGGCAGGCATACGGCAACATATTTCCGGATTCGGTAGTGAGATATTACCGATTCTCGAACAAGGCGAATTGACATCAAAACTTCGGTTATTGTTATTAACCATCATTAATGAAATGACCGCCAAGATTAAACAAGGATTGGTAATTGTCCTGGATGATTTTCACGCGATCAACGAACCGGCGCTTCATCATTTTATTGAAGAATTAGCTAAAAAATTACCGCCTGGTATTATGATAATGATTGCCGGCAGGACTGCTTTTCCCTTTTCATTTTCACGGCTTCGCGTCTCCGGACAGGTAGTTGTATTTGGGTCAGAGGAATTACGTTTTTCACGGCAAGAAATTAAAACTTTTTTAGAGCAAAGGCTAAAATCAATATCCGCGGAAATAGCGGCGGCGCTTGAAAATGAGACTGCCGGGTGGCCCGTTGCCATAAGGCTTGCCGGAGAATATAATTTGGAAGACAGGATTTTGACGCTAGAGAAAAAACATCAAGAAATTTATCCATATTTAGCCTCCGAGGTCTTGAGAGATCTACCCGTGGATATCCGGGAATTTCTATTAGTTACATCAGTTTTGGATATTATCACTCCCGATATCTGTAATCGGTTTTTAGAACGAGATAATTCTCATCAGATACTCAGTTATTTGGAAAAACAACAACTCTTCCTGATCCCTCTCACTGGAAAAAACAGGGTTTACCGTTATCATCAATTATTTCAGGAGTTTCTTTTGGAACAGCTTGGTAAGCGAAAAAGGGATTTATTACGGCGGGCGGGGTTCTTGGCGCAAAGCATGGGAGAATTGGACAAGGCGGTTGAATATTTGCTTGCCGCGGGTTTTGAAACCAGTATACTTTCTATTTTACAGGAAGCCGCACGGCGAGCACTATTACAGGGACGGTGGCAGACAGTTAGCCGATGGCTGGAATCCGTACCTGACGATCGAATAAAAAATGAACCTTGGCTTTCATTATTTCGTGCACAAGTAGAGATGTATTATGGTCGGTTGGTTGATGCCTGTAATTGGGCGGATAAAGCTGTTGAAGGTTTTACGACTTACGATAATCCGGAAGGTTTAGCGGAAAGCTGGGTGATTCAGGCCCGAATACTACGGTACACCGGGCGATATCAAGACGGTTTAACTCTCCTAAAACAGGCGGAACCGGTTTTAATGGTTGATAATTATCTCCGTTTTGATATTCCCATTGAAAAATATTTAGGTTCAATTATGACCTGCAGGTTTAATGATGCGGAACAGATCTTAACCGCGGCACTGGAAAAAGCCAAACAGGAGAATGCCGGTCATATTATCGCTCATTTGGCCGAGGGCTTGGGGAACACATACTATGTTCAAGGTAAAAGCACGGAAGCGCTCCGGATGTATCGATTGGGGGAAGATTCCGCTTCTGATAAAAATTTGCCCCATTATTATGTACAGGACTTTATCGTTTATATTTATACCGACTGGGGTGAATTGGATCTGGCGCTTGAATATGCCAAGCGGAATGTACTGAGCAAGGAAAAACTGGGATTAACCGAGACGCTTCCATCTTCATATGCTTGTCTGGGTTATGTTTATTTTCGTCTGGGCGAATACAAGCTGGTCGAAGAATGCTGCCGCCGGGCGATTCAATTAATGGCGGAATATGGCACCGAACGATATTTCCTATTACTAAATGAGATTGCGCTAAGTTATGCCTTATGCATGCAAGGCCGTTGGGTGGAGGCGCGGGATTCGACGGAAAAAACGCTGTTAGAGGCCGGAAAACAAAAGGATCTGATCTGGGCGGTTTGCTCGGTATTGGCGGGAGTAACCTATACGCAAATGGGGCTATTTGAAGAAGCGCTGTCTTTATTACATCAGGGTATCGGGCCACTAGAACAAGCCGGTTATAAAGTGCGATTGTGTGAAGGCTATAAAGCATTAGCTTGGATTAATTTCAATCAGGAAGCGATCCCGGCGGCGCAAGGATATGCCCGGAAATGCCTGGAGATCGGCGCTGAAATTAATTATCTCGAAAACTTTTTGGCGGCCTCCGGGGATATTCTCCTTCCGTCTTTGCGTTACGGTTTGGAGAATGGAGTCGAAGTTTCCTATATTCAAAAGATATTGATCCGTCTGGATTCACGCTCTTTAAATTTATTGCTGGAGTTGGCCGCAGCCCCGGACCCGGAAGTCAGGTATCGTGTAATCGCCCCTCTGGCTGAGATTGGCGGTAAACAAGCTCATCAGGTTTTAGCTTCGCTAATGGCCGATTCTGATTTGAAAGTTCGCCGGCACGCGCTGCTGAGAGTAGAAAATTTTAACAATCAAACCGGATTAAGTCAGGGATCAACCAGAGAATCGGTAGGACCGCCGGAGCCGGTTTTACAAGTGAAAACATTCGGGACTTTTCAAGTCTTTGCCGGCGAGGTTGAGATAACCGGCTGGCGGACGAAAAAAACTTTGCATCTCTTTGCTTATCTGGCCCATTGCCAAGAACCCGTCAGCAAGGAAAAAGTATTGGATGATCTCTGGCCGGGGATTGATCCTGCCCAGGCGGACGGGTTATTCCGTACTAATCTGTATTATTTGCGGCAATTGCTTATTGATTGTAATTGGTCCGATTTGGTACAATATCAAAACGGAAAATACCGTTTGAAATCAAACGGTTATCAGCTTGATCGGCATTGTTTCGAAGGATTGGTTACAACCGGTCTTTTAAATAATACGGATCCGAAAATCGCGATTGACTATCTGGAAAAGGCAATAGCTTTCTATAAAGGCGACTATCTTGCCGATTTTGATTATCCCTGGTTATTGCCCTGCCAACTAAATTTAAAACAACTTTATTTGAATACCAGACAGCGGTTGGCTGATTATTATTTTGAACAGAAAGAATACTTTAGGGTTATCGAGCACCTTAGCATTATCACCAATATTGACCCATATCAGGAAGAAGCTTACCGCCTGCTTATGAAATCCCATGCCGCCCTGGGCAACCGGCAGGCGGTCCGGGAACAATATCAGACGCTTAAGGAGGTATTAGGAAAAGAAATAGGTCTCGAACCTTCATCCGAGACCAGAGATTTGTATGAAAAATTATGTAAGTGATGAAGTAATTTCTTTTATCTGAAATAATAAGCCAACTGCGGTGATGCCTTTGATCGTCTTAAATCACACAAACGTAAATACCTCATTAGGGAGCGTTCTGTACCACCACCGTAACCGTGACGATATCGGACTGGTGATAGAAAATGTCCCGTGCGCGGGCGCTTAGCCGGTAGGTTCCCGGTTCTTCAAAGCTTACTTTATCAAATAGGTCTTTTTTAACCGCGCCGTAAATATCATGCCACCGTCCAACCCCGCTCAAATACTGGTACTGGCCTTCCACCAGTTTTTCAACCCACCACCAGATCCCGGTTAATCCATCAGTGGCTTTCCCGGATAATGAGACTCCAATGATCCCTCCAGCATTAACCGAGGATACATTAGTAGTGAACGTTACTTCCGGAAGGGACGGCAGGGATTCTTCCGTCAGTTTCAAATAGATAATCCGGGGATGGCTGATCTTGCCGTCCGCAAATTGGGAAACATCAAAGCGGTTGATCTCCTGGCTCAAATAGACCTGATAACTCCAAGTCGTACTGCTGTTAACCGGAAGTACTTCCACATTATTGATCATAATTCCATAACCGGCTTGCTTGGTTCCGGAGAGTGTGATCAAATCATGATTCATGATTTCACCGATGGGATTGACTGTGGGCATATTTTCAGTAGGTGTGCTTTGAGCGAGTAAATGCCAGATGTCGGCGTCCGTATAAAATAAGTCGGTGGGATAACCTTGGTACTGCCCCGCTTCTAACACACCGGTATGCATTACGTTGGAATACTTTTCTATTCCATCAAGAGCATAACGTACCTCCCAATTGGTTGGTGAAGGTTGATATATTAACGGCGGATGCGCGAGCCCCCTAATATGCCCAAATTCATGTAAAGTAACTTTTAATTCACCTTCGCTGGTAACCGGGCCGAAATCCTTATGAATTCCATATTGGTAAACTCCGTTGACCATTTCTTTAAAAGGCCAGAAATTATAATAAGCAACCGTGGCAAAGCTCGCTCCACTGGATACCCCGCCGGGCGCTTCGGCCAGGATGACCAGTTTCTGCCCGGAATACTGGGGGAAAGAGAACAATTCCGTCAGATCTTGAAAAAATTGACTTTTATTTTCAGGTTCGCTATACCAGGCAAGTTTAATCATTTCAAAATCATCCGGATTATTGATATTCAACGGCAATAAATCGGTACCCGTTAGATTATGGGGGACGCTGTTCCACCATTGGGAATAATTATGGATCTTCCCGGCAACCAGGGCATTATCATCCGGGAAATAATGCCGGCCGAGATAAGTAATGTTCAATGCCCCAAGTTTTTTGGTTGCATAGTAAAAATGGGCCGCGTATTCATTTATTAATGTGTTTATTTCATTATCGGTCCGGGCTGTACCAATATAACCGACATCGACGTTGATTGTTTCTTGCGGATTTGGTGAACTGCTGAAGATATATGCCTGGTCAGTGGTATCGTCAATGTAATTATAGTACTTAAAAGTATAATAAGTCGCAATATGCCCGGGTAATTTGTAGTCCATTTGAAAATGAATGATCCCTGTTTCGTCGTCGAGCTGACAGTCAGGGAATTGAAGCGTTTTGATGATCAGGGGATCATTAAAACTTGAGGCCGGTACAAATATTGTTTGACCATTGCCGTCTTTTTCCGGTAACGTGGGATCGGGTTTAATCGTGATGAACCTATTGAGTTGGGTTATATCCCGGTATATCCCGTGATAAGTAGTAATACAATTACCGATGCTATCCAGATCCTGAACATTAATCGCCAATAGGACCGTTTGCCCGGCTTTTACGCTGGAAGAGATCGGCATTCCATAGACAGGTTCATACAAGCCGATTTTTTTACCTTCCATATTGGCCCTGATCCTGTCGGTGACGGAATCTCCGAAGACCGGGGAAGCTGAAGTGAATGAAAGCAGCACGCACCCTAGAACCAAGATAAGGAAAACCAGTTTTTTTCTTGAGTTAATCAACATAGATTTTGGAACCATTTTCAAGACCTCCTTTTTATTTTTAAAGTGATGTTACTTCCAGGTCGTCATAATATGCAGTGGCATCGCTCGACATCAAGCCGATAGTCCCGTCGCTATAAGTGGAATCATCTTCATCAATCTGTGGTGAAACGGCATTATCGAAGTAAACTTTAATATTACTACCGCTTACCGTAATCTTTAATGAATAATAAGTATCGGCCAGGTAGGTGACTTCCACTTGTGCGATATCGTCCGAATTACCTTCAGCATCTTTTTTCGCTAAAGTTAAATACCCGCCGCCACTTAGATAGACGTAATAACTACGCCAGTCACCGCTTTGTTTCCGGAAAAAGACACCGAAGCCACTAGTGGTATTCTTTTTTAACCGTAATGAGAAATTGTAATCGGTCCAACTATAGCCGCTGTTATAGTAATAAAATCCTCCGGTCGCCGCCCGGAAAACTTTCGAACCGCCGTCAGTAACAATTGTACTTAACGGATCGTCGATATTAGTGCCTTCAAAATCCGTCCAGGGCGGGCCGGGTAATCTGGTTCCCTCGCTATGTCCCTCGAAATCTTCATTATATAGGTTGGATGAAGGTGTTGGAGTAGGAGAAGGTGATGACGTGGGAATGGCTGTTGATGTTGACGTGGGAGCAGCCGATGGTGACGGAGTGATAGAAACTGACGGTGTCGGACTTGGAGTTGGCACCGGATTTGAGCCGCCGCACCCGCTAAGTAGAGCTATAAAAACCAATGCATAGATAACACTCGCAAATTTTAACTTATCCATCTTATCCTCCATAACATAATAAAATTAAACGCAAGCAACCGATACAAACCTTCCTGTTTCAAATCCATTAAATTAAAAATACGGTTATATTTAGTTTAAATTATTATTGTCAACAATTAGTCAAAAAAAATTCATTTTGCTTTTTTAATCCGGCCTGGCAGGATTAAAAA